>NZ_JBHTSF010000036.1:0-67109 GCF_042795295.1 Streptomyces sp. NPDC056486 | reverse complement strand
ATGTTGCGGACGCGGGGTGAGAGGGCGACCCAGTCGCGGCTGCTTCGGGTTTTCGGGGTGGTCATGATGAGCTTGTTGTTGTCGACGGCGGACAGGGTCCAGCGGGTGTAGAGCCGGTTCTGGTCGAGGTGTACGTCGTTCCAGTGCAGGGCGAGGGCTTCGCCTCGGCGGAGCCCGGTGCCGATGAGGAGCTCGATGAGGTCGGCGAAGTCCGGCTCGCGCGTGCGGCAGTGGTGGAGGAAGCGCACGGCCTGGGCGGTGGTCCAGATGGTGCGTTCTGCGGAGGCGGGGCGCGGGATGATGGTGGGGCGGGCGACGTTGGTGGGCAGGCGGTGGGTGCGGACGGCTTCACCGAGGGCGCTGGAGAGTGTGGCCAGGATGTGCCAGACGGTCTGTTGGCCGCGTCCGGCGGCGAGTTGAGTCTGGGTGAAGTGGTGTAGGTGTTCGTAGGCGAGGTCGTCGAGGCGGATGGCGCCCAGGGCGGGGATGAGGTCGTTGCGGGTGTAGTCGCGGTAGCGGATCCAGGTGGTGGGCTTGAGCCGTAGTTTTTGCGCAGCGAGCCATTGGGTGAGGTGGTCCTCGACGGTCTGGTTGGGGTCGGCGCTGATCCCGATGCTGCGGCCGGCGAGATAGCGGTGCAGGGCGGTGCGGGCTTCGTCCTGGGTGGGGAAGCCGCCGCGGCGCACGGTGCGGTTGTGCCCGCCGGTCTGGGCGGCGGGGAACTCGACGGCGAAGGTCCAGGTCCCGTGGTTGGGGTCGGTATTCAGGAGGGGGCAGTGCGTGCCGAGCTGGTGTCTCTGCTGGTCGCGGCAGCCGCAGCGGCGGTAGACACGGCCTGTGGCGTGGTGAGTGCGCATGGTGATCACTTCCTTGGCGTGGTGTGACACCGGTGCTTTCAGAATGAGCCTGTGGCGCGCAGAGTTCGCGGCGAACGGCCACCGTACGACCACAGCAGGGGCTGAAGGGCATGTGACCTGCACGGATCCCTTGACGGAGCGCACGGTGCGACGTGTGCGCCATACGGGGCGGAGGGCGGCACATGTGGGTACGACTGGGCGTCAAGTCGTAGCGACATCACTTGGAGCGGCGTGAACTTGTGATCGGCTAGAGGTTCTCGATGAAGACTTCCATCGGGGACAGCGGCGGCGCCGAACTCGAGTTACGGCCGTGGTGCGTGGGCGCCGGAGCTGCTTGAGCATGATGGGGAGGTCGTCCTCGCACTGCTTGGGCAAATGGCGCTCTTGACGGCGCGCGAAGTCCTCGCACAGAGGATTTCATCTGTGCTGAATCGATGACTGCACTGGATGGCACGTGGGCTACGGGAACTGGTCGTCCAGAGCCCGCCACAAGGGCGCCGCCTCTGGGTTCGGCTACGGTTTGGGCCATGGGCGCGTACGAGGTGGAGGAGACGCAGGTCGAGCAGGGATGGGACTTCGGTGACGGCTACGTCTGTGCTCAGTGCGTGGACGACGAAGCGCTTGCGCGGAAGATCACCGTGGATGCTGTGACGGACGGTGCCTGCGACTACTGCACAGGCAGGCCGGCTGCCCCGCTCGACACTCTGTTGGCGGCGTTCTTCGATGGGCTGCACACAGAGTACGGACTGGCAGGCGGCGAACTCGCCTATTTCGGGGGCGAGCTGGTGCCGTCCGAGAGCTGGGACGGCGATGAGCTGGTCGACGAGTACGCGGACGTGCTGGTTCCTGGGGCGTTGCAGGAGGCTGTACGGCAAGCCGCGCGGGCTGACGATGTCTGGGTGCGGCGCCACTTCATTGAACCGCGCAGGGACCAGGCGCTGCTGGACGGCTGGGAGCGCTTCAGCGAGCAGGTGAAGTATCGGACCCGGCACGTGTTCTGGCTGGCTCCGCCGCACGAGAAGGAGGCCTATCTCGGCGGAGGGGAGATTCCCGCCGCGGACGTCCTGCAGGCGCTCGGCGACCTCATTCCCGACGCAGGACTCGTGCGAGAACTTGACCCCGGGCAACGTCTGTGGCGTGCACGTGCGCATCAGGCCGACGAACACCCGCTCAGTGCTCGCGAGTTGGGAACCGCGCTGCCCGAACAGGCCCGCCGTCCCAACAGGATGAGCCCGGCGGGCATCCCTCTCTTCTACGGGGCCGACAGCCGCCAGACCGCGATCGACGAAGTGGCGAGGCACGTCGCCGGTCGGGGGTGGCGTGTTACCAGCGCCGCGTTCGAGATCACCCGTCCGTGCACGGTGATCGACTTCACCCGACTTGCTCCGGTTCCGACCATCTTCGACACAGGCCGGTCGCATGTGCGGCATGCGCTGAACTTCCTGCACCAGTTCACCGAGCGAATTAGCGCCGACACCGACGGCCACGAGCATCTCGCCTATGTGCCCACACAGATCGTCACCGAGTATCTGCTCAAGGTCTTTAGTGCGCAACGCCCCGTCGACGGGCTCGTCTTCACATCGTCCGCGGCCATCGACAGCGGCGTCTGTACCGTGCTCGACATCCCCCAGGGCCGCTGCTTCGACCTCACCGGCCCAGAGCCCGACGGTCATCCCGCCCTGCGGATGGTCCCCAGCACGCTGCTATCCGATCAGCCCTTGCTGTAGCGGCTGGCAGTGCACCAATAAGCGCCCACCCGCGCATCGATAGAGTCGGGCGCAATCCACATTCGAGGCGAGCGCAAGGGGGAGCGTGTGGTGGGTAAGGAGTGGGTTACTTTGGCGGCAGCTGTAGCTGGTGTTCTGGGCACACTCGGCGCGGCTCTCCTTACGCAACGACGGGCGGATCAGACCAAGCGGATGGAGCTGCAGGCCCTTGCATCTGCCCAGCGAGAAGAACGTCAGTACACCGAACAGATGCGGCGGGCCGAGCTGGCGGAGGCGGCGCGTCGCGAACTGATTGATCTGAGGCGTGCTTGCTACATCGGCTTCAATACGGCAGCTCGCCAATACCAGACAGCTCAGGTCAACCTGATGCATGCCCTGCGCTCCAGTACCGATGCGGATGAGTGCAGGGAGCAGCTCGAGGCCCGGCGTCTGGCCCATCGGGACAGCTACGCGGAGGCGCAGATGATTCTGCCTCCGGGCGTTTTCTCAGCGGCACGGGATGTGAACCAACAACTCAACGCCATCTATGGCCGGCTCATACGACTCCATGGCCAACCGGGGACGAGTGAACGTGAACTCGTAGCGTTCGAGGCGGACATCGAGGTGTCCTGGGCGTTGCTGAGCCAACTGCGGCATGCCATGCGGCACGACCTCGGTGTGGATCAGGCTTCGATCTGAAGCCGCATTGCCGGGTACTGTTCTCGGCCGCCCGACGCTCCGTCGGTACGGAAAAGGATCATGGTGATGGCAAGGGGGGCCGAGAGGGGGGCGTTTTCTGAGAGCTCTGTCAGGCCTTGGAGATCACCGCTGCCAGTCGGCCGCGTTCGCGTGATGGAGCAGCGGATGTGCGGCGAGGGCGGAGAAGTATCGGTGGCGTGACCAGGTCGTCCGGTCGCCGATGACGATCAGTCGGCGGCGGGCCCGGGTGACGGCGACGTTGAGCAGGTTGGGGCTTTTTGTCGCCCACTGGCGTGAGCCCGACGCGTTCGCCGCCGTACCGAGCACGATCACGACGATGTCGGCCTCCTTGCCCTGTGTCGTGTGCACGGTGCCCACGCGTGCCTGCGGCAACTGCGACGCGGCCGATCGGCGCAGCGCTGTCGAGACCTCGCGGAAGGGGCTCACCACGAACACCGACTCCCCGAGGACCCGGGGCACATCCGGGTGCACCGCCCCCGGCTGTTCAGCAATGCGCTGCTCCACCAGCCGCAGCGTCTTCTCCAGACAGCGGCCCTCCTCGGGGTTCCATTTCCCGCCGGCCGCCGCGGACGGCACGTGCAGCCAGACGCTCCGGTGGAGAGGCACCCCGTCGTCCTGGCGCTCGTTCACCCCATAGACCATCATCCCGTCGTAGGCGATTTCGTTGCTGACGTCGAACATCAGCCGATCGCAACGCCGGTGGACACGAAGCGGCGAACCGACCCACACCGGGCCTTGTCCCTCCCCGCCGAGCCACGTCCCGTACCGCGTCTGCCGGTCGGCAAGGCTCTGCACCGAGCCCGCCCCCGGCACCCACTGCCCGTCCACACCGAAGTGGCGACAGAGCCGCTTCTGCGCGGTCAGCGGCAGCGTCACGACCGGCTCGAGCTGCAGCGGGTCGCCGACGACGACAGCTCGCCGACTGCGCCAGAGCGCCCCCACGGCCTGCTGCGGGGCGGCCTGTCCCGCTTCGTCGATCAGCAGCCAGCCGATCGACTCACGGCCGACCCCCTCGAACATCCGACTCAGCGAAGCGAAGGTGGTGGACACCACTGGGACGACGAGGAACAGCATCTGCCAGGCCGCGAGGATCGTCGCGGACGGCAAGCCCGGCGGAGCCGACCCCTTGATCACCTCCATCGCGGCGAACAGGTTTTCCCGGACGATCTTCGCGGCTCCGGCAAGCAGGGCCTGGTGCAGGTCGAGGGCGGCGAGGAACAGCTGGGTGCGAGCAGAGGCGAACTCCGGATCCATCCATGGCGCCGACAGCTCCCGTGTCTCCATCGCCGCTCGGTCGTCCGGGCCGGCCAGCCACTCCTCGCCCGGGAACGTCGCTCCCCACCGCTCCCGAGCCCGCTCCAGCTCTTGCCGCTCCGCATCGAGCCTCGCCAACCGCGCGCGAAGCTGTTGCTCACCGGCGGCCATGTCCGCCCTGGCGCGCTCCAGCTGCCCCAACGTCAGGTCGACTTCGCGCTGCCGTGCATCGCTCGTGGCAGTGAGCTGCTGAAGTCGGTAGCGCTCGCCGAGCAGCTCGTGTTCACGCTGCCCGTGTGCCAGTTCCGCTTGCCTCAACAGCTCATCCGCTTCGCCGAGCCGCGCGACGAACGGCGACCGTTGGGCCTCCCAACGAGCCACAGCGCCGCGGCCCAGGACGCGGCGTACCAGGCCGGGCCGGGGGTGGCGGGCGTCCTGCTCTCGCAACCGTGCCTCGGTGCCCTCAAGGGTCCCTACTGCTCGACCGACGATCTGTTCTGTCGCCCGACAGACCTCCACCGCCCGTTCTACGTGACGGCGTTGCTCTTCGGCCCGTTCGACTGCCGCATCGACCGCGTTGTGCTGCCGCTCGTACTGGTCCTGGAGGCCCGCCAGCGAGCGGCGGAAGTCCGCGACGCCCGAGTAGAGCGACTCCAGGAACGGGTCGGGCACGGCCAGCCGCTCTGCCAGATCGGCCAGGTGGGTCCGCTCCCGCACATGAGCGTCGACCTTCGCCCGCGCGGTGCGGAAGCGGTCGGTGGCCTGCTCCCAGGAGAGCGCGCACAGCGGTGGATCGTCCTGCGTTGTGGCACCGTTGCGCTCCGCGCTGATGTGGTCGGTAAGCAGTTGCCGTAGGCCCCGCGGCGGGCTGCCGCTGACGGAGACCTGGGCCCGCCGGTCCTTCGGCTGCCCCCACCAGAACGCCTCGACGAAGTCGGAGCGCAGCTGCCGCTTGCCCAGGCATGCGGCGACCGCGCCCCAGGCCGGTGTGGAGTCGAGCAGGAGGCTGGCGGGCTCCCGGAGGTAGGCGGTCTGCCTCTGCCAGCTGGGTCCGACGGATTTCTCGGCAGGGATCTCCAGTGTCACGTTCTGCACCGCGCCGTTGTTCGACGAGGCGATCACCATCTCGAAGCCTGTGAGGTCGTCGATCAGCGGTCGGAGTTTCTTGATTGATCTGCGTCCACTCACCGGGTCGGTCTCCCAGGTCAGTGGCTTCTTGCGGAAGGCGTCCTGCGGAGTGTCCAGCTCGGCGAGCCGCTCTGCGCGGCGTACCACGATCGCGGCGACGAGATCCCGCAGCATCGTCGTCTTCCCCGTGCCCGGCGGGCCGTTCACCGCGTACAAGCCGGACGCGTCAGCCTCTCCCAGTCGGTTCATGATCTGGTTGACGGCGAACTGTTGGCTCAGCGCGAGTGGTTGATCCGACTCGGCCGGCCACCGGCCCGCAGGAGCCTGATCGGGCCGAACCCCACCGAGTACGTCAAGGAGCCCGGTGCGTACGTCGACCCGGGTGGCCGGATCAACGGATTCCTCGGGCGTGAGGAAGCTGACGAGAGCCCGACCTGCGTCGCCTCCGGTGACGGCGTTGGCCACCCGGGCCAGATCTTCGGCGTAGAAGCTGTTCATGAGCGCATCGCTGCCCGCCTCGTCCGCCCGATCCTCTCGCACTTGCTGGCTCTTGACGCGAATCGCGTCGGGCGCCAGTGCCTCACCGACGCCGAGCTGCTGGGTCACCCAGCGGGTGATGGCGACGAGGTCATGAATGTCCAGGCGCTTGGTGCCGACCTCGGGCGGGGGCTCGAGCCGGTCTGCCGCCCCCTCGCTGTCGTCGTCGCCCTGACTGTTCTGCCTGGCACGGTCGAGCAAGGCGCCGCCCAGCTCCTCGGTGATGTTCGCAGCCGCCGCGCCCGCAATCGGCCCGAGCCCAAGCCCTGCCGCAGCAACTTCCGCAGCACCACTGATTCCACCCTTCACCGCGGCAGTCACCAGTGAGGACATGAGCCCGGCGACGGGACGGCCCGACAGTTCTGGAGCATTTTCGCCACGTGCGAGGTCACCGGACGGCCCGTTCTGCCCTGGGGCCGGGGCTTGGTGCACTGGGATGTGGCCGTTGGCCACATCGAGCAGCGTCTCGACGAGGGTGCGCTCACTGACCTCGAAGCCTTCCAGCCACGCCTTGTCCTGAGGGCCGGGGGCGAGCGTGCGACTCACTGCCCAACCGCAGGACGACAGCGTCACGCTCCCCTTGATCAGCTGACCGTCCTGGTTGATGGTAAAGCTGAGCAAGGCGCTCTGACCCGAGATCCGGCCGTCGAAGTCGGCCTCCTCGCCCGGCGAGCGGAACGCCTCCATCAGGACGTCCCGCATCCGGGAGATGTCAAAGACTCCCGCGTAGACGGTGTGTTGCCAGACACAACGAGAATGCAGCGGCCGGGAGGACAGCGGCGAACCGGGCTCCCAGGCTAGCGGCCGCCCCGGACGCGCCGCAAAGACACCCTGGGTCGGATCAACGCGATCCACAGCGGGCGGACTGAAGTACTCTGCCGCCCGCCACATCCGGAGAATTCCAGCGCGGCGCTCTTGCTCGGCGCGCGATCCGCTTGCATCCGCCGCTGTCGTCGACGTACGCGAAGCGCCCGGCCATCCTGAAGAACTCACGGTATCCCGATCCCACCGTCCTGTCGGGTCGGTGACGGCTTGTCATGTCAACAGCCCATGCAGCCTAGCGGTGTTGATCCGTTTGCAGTGATCATCATTGAGAAGTCCGGGCAGGTTGAGTGTCGTCCAGGCGGCCGTTGTCAGGACGGGCGGTTCGCGCGCCGTTCGTCCTCGCTCAGCTGGCCTCTGTGGAATCCGTGTCGGACGCGTCGAAGGGAGGACCAGGCGTCCTGCCAGAGATTGACGATGCCTGCGTCCTGGGGCACGTCGTTGTCGGGGGCGTCCCGATGCCGTTCAGGGCGTTGTCGAAGAGCATGAGGACGTCGTGGTCTTCGAGGAGGAGTTCGCTGGCGGAGTCCCAGGCCCAGTCGGAGGGCTGGTTGGGTAGGCCGACCAGGGCGCGGGTGACGGTGTGGGGTTGTTTGGTGCGCAAGTGTGGGGTGCGGACCAGGGCTAGGTGCAGCGCCATCCTCGCCGGGCAGCGTGGGCGCGGCTCACCGTCCTGGTCGATGGTCTTGGCCAGGTCGCGGAAGGCCTGGCGAATCGGGAGCGGCAGGCAGCGGACCGGCCGAAGGTGAGGGGAGGGGTGGGTTGAGGACGTGGGCTACCGACTCACGTGAGTCGGTAGCCCTGATCCCATTGATCGTTTGGGTCGGTGAGATTTGAACCACTCTGCTCGGTCGTTCATTCACGGCCGTGGACCTGTTTGTACTCCTTGACCAGGCTCTGCGGCAGTCTGCCCCGTTCGTTGACGGCGCGTCCCTGTACCTTGGCCCATGCGCGGACCAGAGGCGCTGAGACGTCTGCGCATGAATCCTGTTGCCGCGGCACAGACGGATTCCCAGACGGCTCAGGACCTGATCCTTTGGGACGAGTGGGAGGTTCCTCTCCTCTACGCCTCCAGCGAGGCTCTTCCCCGCCGGCCGATTCAATGACAGCAGCCAGCGCCCGTAGACGGGAGGCGATCAAAGAGGGGGGCGACGTGGCGACATGGTTGCCGCCCTGCCGTTCCACTCCGGCGATGAGAGGAGACACCAGGAACATCAGAGCCTCCTCGATCTCGCTGCTATCCAGAGGGGTTTCAAGTACTCCCTTCGTTTCTCGCCAGATGTCGCTGACCCCCAGCACCCCGGCGGTGTAGCGGATGTCAACGGGATCGTTCCCGCTCTTCCACAGTGTGTGCAGTACCAGGCTCAGGGCTTCCTGCCGCCGCTCCGCCTCCCGCCAGGTGAGTTCCAGTGCCTCTGCTTCTTCTCCGGCGGTCACCATCGCCGCGATCTTGCGAGGCGAGAGTGGTGTACGGCTGTGGCGCCTGACGGCATCCGCGAGCTCTCGCGCGGTGAGCAGAGCCACCTTCTCCCTCGCCGCTTCCTGTGTGACCCGGGCGTCGAACTGGGGGCCGACCAGGAGGGTGCTCTGCGCCAGGTGGCGTTCGCGGTGTTCGCCCAGTCTCCAGAATTTAACGTCCTGATCGGTCACCAGTCCTGCGCCGTCCGTCTTGGCTTCGACTGCGACGCGCTGCCGGTCGGTCGGTGACTGCCATAGCTCGATGACCACATCGGTCTTCTTCGGCCCGCCGTGTGTTTCGACGTCGACACCAAGTGCATGAAATGCAGCCGCAACAGCCCGTTCAAATCGTTGGTAGTCGGCGCTGTCGGTGGCGGCCTGTACGACTTCGGCGGCCAGCAAGCCGAAGCTGCACTTGCCGGTATCGGTCAGGGCAGGTTCGGTTGAGCCTCCTTGGGTAACACCTTCATCAGCGTTGCCGGGGTAGTCGGAGTTTGCGGGCTCGAGGAGTGGCAACGTGCGGACCAGTGCGGTCCCCAACTCCGTTCGCCGGACGGTAAGTCCGATGCGCTCGGCGAGGCCGGTCTCCAGGAAGAGTGCGATGCGGCGTGTGACGTCTTCCCGGGTGAGCTGCACGTCGGGGTATCGCTCTGCGAGAACGCGATGGAGTGTGGCCGTTTGTGCCTCGTCTTCCAAGGCGTCAAGGGTTTCTCCCAGCAAGGCGACGTTGAGGTGCAGCAGACGAACGAAATCCAGAGCCTCGTCGGACGCCAGGCAGCTAGTGGCGAGTTCTGTTGCCGCGAAAGTATCGGTGCCTACCTGAGTCAAGAGGCCGAGTGAACGCAAGGTTCCGAGCGTCTGTTCGGCGGAGGATTCCAGAACGCCGTATTCTCCGGAACAGAAGGCCGTGAAGTCACTTCGCTTGATCGCAGGCACGGCTGAGTTCACCAGGCGGGCCAGTGCTTGCACCCGTGTGCCACCGGCAACATAGCCCAGTGAACGCTTGCGTGACTGCAGTGCGGCCTGATCAGCATCGGTCAGTTCGCCGGCCAACAGGGCCGGTGGTGGAGGGAGTTCGAATGTCTGCGCGGAAGTTTGACGGCGGTGAGGAAGTTGATCGGGGTTCACCAGTTCCAGGCGGCCGAGGAATCGCAGGCCGCGTTCCGCAGGGACGACCTTGCCGTTGGTCCAGTAGTCGACGAGCCCGGCTGCGCGGAGCCAGTACACACGTCGACGGACCTGGTCGAGTGAGCTCCAGTGGAGTCCGTATTCCCGTGCTGCGACCTCATTCAACTCGTTATGGACGAGCCCTTCACCCAATGCGGCGAGCGCTTCGCCGAAGAATCTGACGTGCGCATGGAAAAGGGCGATGAGATAGAGCTCGTCTCCGGAATCCAGAAAGTAACTGGCCTCGTCAGTGAGGGACAGGCGTGTCGGGCGCCCCTCCCGTTTCACCAGTCCGCAGGCGCCGAGCGCATGAACCGCCGCCCGCAAGGAAATCGAGTCGTCCGCCTTGGGCCAGATGACCGAACGTTCGATTGTCCCGTCCTTCGCGATCTCCGCCAGGAGGGCGCGGAGATTGCTGATGATTTCTGGCGGACTACCAGGGACGTGGGGTGTGGCCCCGGCTCGTGTCAGCCATGGGAGCGGCGCTGGGAAGTGAACTCCGGGATCTTGTTGCCGTGGTGAGCTCAATGATCCCCCTCGTGATGGACGTGCTTTGAGGCTCAATGAGTCTCGATATCACTACAGTATGCGCTCAATCAAGCACACTTTGTAGTGAATCTGGGTGCAGTCCTCGCCGTCTTGGCGCCATGGCACAGTTGCGGCTTGGCTGGCGGGGATGCGCAGTGGTGCCCCGGTCGCGCGGTTCCACAGGACGAGTGAGCCATCGGTGTCACCGAAGGAGAGGTACGGCGTGGCGGGGGAGAGGCGGCCGCCCTTCGTGTCCAAGGCGTGGGCTGGGGCTGTCGGGTTTACGCAGACCCAGTAAGCCTCGATGTCGAAGTACGGTGGTGGATTGGCGTGTTGTGCAGCGGCGCGGCGCAGTCCGTCGGCTGCCGCCACCGGGGAATGAAGAGTCGCCGAAGCGGTGGCGAGGAGAGCGAGCGCCAGCAGGCAGCCTGTGGCCAGTCCTGTGAGGAGTGATCCGGGGCGTAAGAAGTGGAAGTACCGCAGTAGGGTGCGGATCCTTTCCGGGGATGGTTGAGCTGGTGTTTTGCTGATTCTGGTGTGGGGCAGAGCGCGTCGTCTCTACCGTGCGGGTAGAGGAGGCGGTGCCAGATGGGTTCGTTGTTCGGGGAACTCGAGGAACGGCAGTCAGCGGTGCGAGCCCGGGTGGCCGAACTCGAGGAACGGATCGCTGCGTTGACGGCTCAGCTGGAGGCAGAGCGGTTGCGGCTGGAGCGGTTGACGGTGACGCGCGAGACTCTGGACGAACTCGCGGCCGAGGGGGTGGCCGTTGACGCCGTCGTACCGAACCCGGCCGAGCGGGAGCCGGTCAACGAGGGCCAGGTCGTGGGCGTACAGACGGTGATGGCTTGGAAGAGTGCGCCTGCCGAAAACCCCATCCGTGCAGTTCAAGCGGCATGTTGGTATTCGTGGAGGATTCCGCCGAGGCGGGCTCTTCGGCGGACGTCGAGGTGGGTGATCTGTGTGCGGGTGAGTGGTTCGGGGGTGGCGCACAGGGGTGCTGCCTGATCCATCGCTTGGTGGGGCCGGTGGAGGTTGTAGTGCAGCTCGAACTGGCGGAGCGTGTGGCGCAGATGGCGCTCGTTCCAGACGAGGGTGCGGTCCAGCAGTTCGTGGCGGCAGGTCTGGACCCAACGCTCCGTGATGGCGTTCGTGCGCGGGATTCGTATGCCGGTGCGCACGACCTGGATGCCGACCTCGCTCAGGATGTCATCGAAGAGAGCGGGGTACCTCGCGTCCCGGTCCCGGACCAGGTACGCGTGGGTGGCGTTGGCCTCCGTCAGGTCCATGGCTAGATTTCGGGCGGCTTGGCTGACCCAGGCCGCGGTGGGGTGGGCGGTGGTGCCGAGGATGCGGACGCGGCGAGTGGCGTGTTCGATGACGGCGAGGATGTACTGGCGCCTTCCGGTCAGGGTGACGGTCTCAATGAAATCGCAGGCCAGGAGCGCATCAGCCTGGGAGCGCAGGAAGTCGGCCCAGGTGGTGGCGGCTCGGTCGGGCGTGGGGTCGATGCCTTCGGAGGTGAGGATTTCCCAGACGCTGGAGGCGGCGATCTGGATGCCGAGGGTGGCGAGTTCGGTGCACCCGGCGGTAGCCCCAGGCCGGGTTCTCCCGGACCAGGCGCAGGATCAGCACGCGTCGATAGCGGATAACCCTGGGCGTTAGCCGGGTGCGGAGTAGACCAGCGCGGCGGTGGGCGCCCCGCGCGAAGCGGGACGCCCACCTCTCAGTGGCTCAGGCCCTCAGGCCCTCAGGCCCGTGCGGGCTCCCCAACGAAATACAGGTAGCCGAAGGAGGCGATCGCGAACTCGGCCGCCGCGATGAGCTTCCGCACCGTGCCGTTCTTCTCCCGCTCCGGGAGTGCGTTCAACTCCGCTACGAACCGCTTGAGTTGAAGCTCGTTGAACATGGTGTCGCCGTGGCGGTTCACGGCGCGCAGGATGCTTCCCTCCGGGGCCGCCTCGCACAAGGCCAGGAACGTCTCCTTGTGGTCCTCGTAGGTCTTGGCCATCCGGCTGTGCACTTGGCTTTCCACGTAGATGACTAGGGGCATGCGGTACGTCTTCCTCCAGCGTGTCTTTCGGGGGCGGTCCGGTAGTCGGTCCGGTCAGTCCCCGGCGATGAACACGTAGCCGTGCAAGGCCGCCGCCCGCCGTGCCATGTCGGCGACCTGCCGGATCGTGTCCGTCTTCCGCTCCTCGGGGATCTGGCCCAACTCCCTGGCGAACTGCTCCAGTTGCAGTTCGTTGAACATGGTGTCGCCGACGTAGAAGACGCCGCTCATGACGCTCCCCTCCGGAGCCGCGTGGCATGCCGAGAGGAAACTCTCGTCCAGATCGTCGCTGACGTGCGCCACGCGCTCGTGCGCCCCAGTCTCCAGGTAAATGCTGACTGCCACGGGCTTTCCCCTACTCGACTGGCTTCGTGATCGGATACATGCTTCGTACGCTGCCGTACTTGTCCTGCACGAGCTTGAACCACGATGTGGGCTGGCTGCCGGTCACCTGGGAGGTGACTCCGATCAGCGTGCCCGCATTGACGTTGCGTTCATAGAACCCCTTACCGTTCGGACCGACAGCCTTGGACCGGTAGGACTTCTCAACCAGATCGTCAAGATCGGTGTCGGCGTCGAAAACGCCCTTGCTGGGCACGATGTCCGCGCCTCCCTCAACATGCCTGCCCCGTACGTAGTCCTCCCCATAGTCGTCCAGCATGGGGAAGGGCAGGCAGTCGTCGGCCGCGCTGCGCATCACGACCGCGCTGCGGGCGCGGCAGGCCTTCAGGGCCTCCTTCGCCCGCTTCCCGATACCGGAGATCACGTCGGACGAGAGACCGGATGCCTTGACGGCTTTCCAGGCGCCGGACGTCTTGCTCCCCGCCTTGAGTGCCGTGTCGAGGGAGCGGATGGCCTGGACGGCGTCTTCGATCTTCTTGCCGGGGATGAAGTTGGCGGCTGCCCAACCGCATCCGCTGACACTGCCGTGGTAGCAGTCGACGAAGTCCTGGACGAGGATGTCCCAGGCGAGCCTGGCGATCACCTTGACGATGTCCTGGGCGATCTCCAGCTTGGTGAAGTAGCGGGTGACGTCCTTCTTCAGGCCCTTGAAGGTCTGCGAGGCGAGATAGACCGTGTCGCGCTTGGGGCAGCTGGACTCGCTCGCGGCGACATCGGGGTTGGCGCACAGGTAGAAATCGACGTCGGCGTCGAAGGTGAGGGTGAAGGTCACCGTGCAGCCGGAGAGGCCGATGTCGATGACGCAGTCGTTCTTCGGCTTCGGGTCGCCGGTGAGCCTGATGCCGTCGACGACGTAGAAAGTGCCGCCGATTCCCGTGCCTGCTCCGACGGATACCTGCTTGTTGGCCTCCGCCCGCTCGGCCCGGTCCGCGGCGTCCTGCGCGTCGTCGGCGTACTTCTTCGCGTCCTTGGCGTACTGCTCGGCCTCGGTCGCGGCCTCGTCGGCGCGGTCGGCTGCGGCGCGTGCGTCCTTGGCGTCCTGTTCGGCCGCGTCCGCCGCGTCCCGGGCCGCTTGCGCGTCGAGGGCGGCTTCGTCGGCGGAGTCGCGGGCGTCCTTGGCATACCCTTCGGCCCGGCCTGCCGCCTTGTCGGCCGCCTCGGCGTCCTCGGTGGCCTGCCTGCCGTACTCGATCGTGCGGGCCAGGGACTGCGCGGCTTTCGTGGCGGCCTTGGCGGCGTCCGCCGAGTAGCCGAGGGCTTCCTTGGCGTAGCCGCGCGCGGTGGCCGCGTATCCGGCGGCGTTGGCGGCGTGCTGGTAGGCCGCCTTCGTGTCGTCCTGTGCCTTGTCGGCGATGGCCTTGGCGGCCTTGGCCTCCTCATCGGCGTTCTTGGCGTGGGCGTCGGCGACGGCCTGTTGCTGTTCGGCGATCGTCTTCGAGCCCTGCCCCGTCAGCACCACCAGGGAAGCGGCGCTGTCGGTGTCGATGTAGGGCGAGCCGATCTGGATCGCGTCGTTGGCCGGACGGGCCACCTGCAGGGCGGCGTTTCCGGCATCGATGGCGGCCCCGGCGGTGACGTGCGCGTGCCCGGCGGCCTTCACTGATGCGGCGAGGGCCTTGATGGCCTGCTTGTTCGCCTCGTCCGCGTGGGATTTGGCGGTCTTGGCGAGCTGTTCGGCCTTGTCGGCCTCCTTCACGGCCTGGTCGGCCTCGTAGGCGGCGTCCTTGGACGCCTGGATGGCGTTGGCTGCGGAGCTGGTGGCTTTCCTGACGGCGGCGTCGGCCTTGAGCTTCGCCGCCTCCGCGTCGTCCGCGTGCGCGCGGGCCCGCTTGGCCGCGGCCTCGGAGCGGGTGGCTGCGGCGTCCGCTTCGGCCGCCGCACGGGTGGCGGCATCGGCCTCGGAGCGCGCGTTCTTCGCCGCGGTCTCTGCCTCGGTGGCGTGCTTGTCCGCCTTGTCGGCCGCCGCGCGGGCGTCGTCGGCCGCCTCTCCCGCGTCCAGCGACTGGGCGTGGGCGTCCTTGGCGTCGGCCTTGGCGCGGGCGCTGTCGGCCTTCTGCTCGGCGTCCCACGCGTCATCGCGCAGGTCGCGCGCCTTGTCGCTGGACTTCTTGGCGTCGTTTCTCTTCGACTCGGCGGTGCCTTCGGCGCTTTCGGCGTCCTCCTTGGCCTTCTTCGCGGTGGCTGCGTGGCCCTGCGCCTTGGTCTTGTGCTCCTTGGCCTCGGCCTGTTTGGCGGCGGCGGTCTCCTTCTCCGCCATGGCCGTCTTCTCCTCGGCCTCGGCGGCGAGCCGCTTGGCGTGCGCGTCCGCCGCGGCGGCCTTCGCGTCCGCTTCGGCCTTCTGGGTCTCGGCGAGCTTGGCCTCGGCGGTCTCCTTGTCCTCCTTGGCGTTGTCCCGGTGGACCTTCGCCGCGTCCCGAGCGGCCTTGGCCTGCACCTCCGCGGTATGCGCGGCTTCCTTGCGGAACTCCGCCTTGGTCTGCGCCGTCTGGGCCACCGCGCGCTGGGCGATGGTCTGGCTGTCGCCGCCCGAGGCCCGGGTGGCCGCCTCGGCCGTCTCGCCGGCCTTGACCATGGCCTCGAGCGCGGCGGCTGCTCCGTGGGTGACCTGGGCCTTCTGCTGCCCGACCAGCAATCCACGGCCACGCGGAGCACCGTTGTCGTCCGCGACCTGGTAAGCGGCCTGTTCGGCGGTGTCGGAACTGGTGGCGGCCTTCTTCGCCTTGGCGGCCTGCGCCTTGAGGACGTCGAACTGCTGCTTGGCCTGGATCCGCGCCTTCGCCACACCCGCGGCGGCCTGGGTGAACTGGGCCTTCGGCGGCACGGTCCCGGTGTGACCGGAGGGCTTGATGTCGAACTGCTGCGGTCCTGAGCCATTGCACGCGTACAGCTGCGAGTTGTAGCCGTTGTCGTACTTGTGCAGGTCCAGGCACTTGCCCGTGCCGACGTTCTTCAGCGCCGTGGTGGCGCTCAGGTTGTACTCCCACGTCTGCGCCGGGCTGCTGTTGCACGTCCAGATCTGGATGATCGTGCCGTTGGCGGGATTGTTGTTCTCGACGTCGAGGCACTTGCTGGAGTTGGCGTTCTGCAGGTGCAGCCCGGCATCGTCGCCGTAGACCAGCCACTTCTGCGCCGCACTGCCGTTACAGGTGTAGGTCTGCACCGGGGTGCCGTCGGTCTTCCCGGAACTCTGTACGTCGAGGCACTTGCTGCGTGCGGCGTGCACCTCGATGACGGCCGGTTTGTCGCCGATCGTCCCCGCGCCGCCCGGCGACCAGTAGTCCTGCCAGCGGGCCAGGCGATCGGCCGTCCACGAGTAGCCGATCAGCTTGCTGAGCGTCTTGGAGCCGTCGGTCAGCGCGGTCGTGGCGTCCTTGTTCGCGTTCAGGATCTGGTTGCGCTGGACCGCCTGGGAGGCGATCTCCTGCTGCCACTCCTGCGTCGCGGTGTCCGAGACCTCGCCCAGGACCTGGTTCGGGTCGACCGCGTCGCGCCACGCGCACGCGGCGAACCGGGACTTCATGTCCTCGACCGCGATGCGGAACTCCGCCGTGTCCGGCTGCGGTGCCAGCCGGGGAAAACCACCGGAGGCCAGGAAGAGGCGGGCGTTGTCCGCGCCCATCGGCTCCAGTGCCTCGTCGGTCAGGTGCTTGAACGCCGCCTGTTCGGCGAGGGCACGCGCACGCTCGTCCGGCGGCAGGCCGGGGTCGGGGTCCTGCCGGTAGAGCGGGGTGCCGAGATCCTTGACCGCCTTGGCGGTCTTCTTGTCGGCCGAGTGGGTGCCGTCCTCGTAGAAGTCGGCGTCGTCCTTCCAGAACCGGTCACTGATCCATTTCGTCAGACCGGTCTGGGAGTCGAAGGACTCTCCGTCGTTCCCGGAGGTTCCCGGCGGCCAGTGGAAGCCGGTTTCGGTGAATCCCGCCGGTGTCGTGAGGCCGTCCAGGGGCGTCGTCCACGTCCCGCGGGCGGCGTCGAGGGCATCGCCCTCCTTGCCGTAGGCCTTCCGGTCCGTGGCGTACGCCGTCGCGAGCGGAGTGTCCTTCCAGTGTTCCCGGTCGGCCAGGGCGTGCAGCCGGTCCGGATCCTGGTTGAGGCCGTCCTGCGCGACGCCCGTCATGGAGGGGCCGCCGAGCCGCAGCACATCGGACATCAGACACTCGTCCTGCCGCAGTTGCTCGGCGGCGGTGCTCCGGGTCCAGTCGTACGCGCTGTCGTCGGCGGCCGCACGCGCTCCGGCGAGCCGGTTCAGCAGATCCGGGTGGACGGCGAGCGTGAGCAGCACCGCCACCGTGGTGAGGAGCAGGACCGTCCGGGCGAGAAGCCCGGACTTGCCCGGTCTTAAGAGCAGGAAACCTGGTGATCTGGAACGCAAGACTGCGTCCCCCCGTCATGAGGAACGCGGCAGGGAGCCACCCGTGAGGTGGTCCCGGCATCGGTGGCCGCCGGTTTCCTCCCGCAGCAGCACTGGCCCCCCGGCCGCTGAGCGAATTCGTGACGGAATAGTGAAGATCCGTCAGTACGGCGATCACCGTAGGGGTGAGCGATGAGGGGATCAAGGGGCCAGTTCCCTGCGGCTCGAAAGTACCTAACGGGGGTTGCGTGCTCAGAGGTGCGCAACTCGCTTGTGGCGAAAGAGAGTTACTTGTGCATTTCCTGTGAATGCGCGGAGTGGTCTTTGATGCAGAACGACTGAAAGCCAAGATCGCATCCGGATGGGGCGGTCCGTTGCCTTCGCCTAGATGGCTGAGCTGCTGCGCGGTCTGTCCATAAGTGCGAAAAGTGTCCAGAATCGGCGGTGTTGAAGACTGGCTTGACCCGGAGGACGCGCTGTGACCACCGATCTGGACACTTTCCTGATCGCATTGTGTGTCGAGCCGGACTGCGGCATCATCCCTTCGCCCAGGCCGCGTTCGGGGCCCGGTCATCCGATGGCGGTGACCGACGCGGAGCTGGTATGCCTGGCGGTGGCCCAGTTACTGCTGCGGTTCAACGATGAGCGGCACTGGCTGCGCGCGGCCCCGGCCAAGGTCGGGTATCTCTTCCCGCGGCTGCTGCCGCAAAGCGCGTACAACCAGCGGCTGCGGGAGGCGGGCGACCTGATGGAGGTGGCCCTGCGCGGGCTGGCGGCACGCACCCCCTCCAGCGCGGATGCCGTGCGAATCTGGGACGGCACTCCGGTGCGCTGCGGGGCCTCGCGGGAGGCCGCGAAGCGCTCCGACCTGGCCGGATAGGCCGGCTACGGGCACGACGCCTCACACCACTGTTTCTACTGGGGTGCTGAGCTGATGCTGGTCTGCGCCCCCGACGGGCTAGTCGCCGCCTCGGCCTGGTCAACCCGAAGCTGGTCAAGGAACGCGATGCGGTCCGGATGATGTTCGCTCTCGACAAGAAGCGGCCGCAACCGGGCACTACCGGGGTGTGCGACAAGGGCTTCACCGGGGCCGATTTCGAGGCTGGCATGGCCGAGCTGGGGATCGCCGTCATCCGTCCCGCCCGCAAGGACGAGGTTGATATGCCCGCTTCGTCAAGAAAACCGCAGGCGAGACGCGTCACCGGGATAGGTTCGAGTCCCACCCGCTCCACTCCATGAAGCCTCTGAGCTGCCGCGAAGTTGGTAGGTCGGGGATTGGCCGGTAGCGGGTCCAGCGGCGCTGTACTTTCGCGTATGGCGTCGTACGGCCGTCAACGGCGCTTCAGAACTCCGAACCAGAATCGTGCACTTGACTGGGGGGCAAGGGGTCGCAGGTTCAAATCCTGTCGTCCCGACGGAAACGTCGCAGGTAGGGGCCATCTTCGGATGGCCCCTACTTCGTTTTTGGGAGCAATTCGGGGAGCGGGGAGCGGCTCCCTGCGCTCCCTGGGAGCGGGAGCCTGGGAGCGACGTCAACCGACGGTCGACGGCTGGTCACCCGATCCGGTTGCTCCCAGGGAGCATTTCCGCTGACTGGTCTGGTGTGTGAGGCAAGGGTTCGCGCTGTTCGCCCCCTTGTCCGAATACTCGGCATGGGGTCGTGCTCCCACTCGACCCCTTGACGGTTTTCACCGACCCCATGACTGCGTGGACTCGATGTCTCGGCGGTATCGCGCTGGGCATGACTGTGGCTGGACGTCGCGGGACAGGAAAGATGGGGCCTGTCGCTGGTATCCGATGCTCTGTACAACCGAGATGGCTGGCCTGTGATGCGGATGGGGTCCTAAGTGGAAGTGCCGTTCGTACGGTGACTGCCTTCCACTGCAGGTTGCAAGCAGGTCGGCCGGGCCCGTCCGTGCACTACGAACTGAACGTTGCCGCCCTTGCACCCGCGGGGGCGAGCCAGGTCGGCTCCACGGATGTGGGGCCGGGCAATCCCCTCTTCCTTGTAGCGATGACAACGGCGGAGGCCCCTGGGGTTCGGAGGGCCGCCCGTCGCGCCGTCCGGTGTGCTACTTCGGGGTCTTCTTGTCGGTCGGCGGAAGCTCGAAGCCCTTTGTGAAGTCAGTCCAGTTGTGGAGCGACGCCTTGCGGACCGTCACCTTGTGGGACCAGGGGAAGAGGCTTTCGGCCAACCCGATGATGTGGTCGGACACCGTGTTCAGCGCCTTCGTGCTGCCGCATTGTCGAACATTGCGCCTGCCGAAAGCTCCGTCCATGCAGTTCAAGCGGCGTGTTGGTACTCGTGGAGGACTCCGCCGAGGCGGGCTCTTCGGCGTACGTCGAGGTGGGTGATCTGTGTGCGGGTGAGTGGTTCGGGGGTGGCGCGCAGGGGTGCTGCCTGATCAATCGCTTGGTGGGGTCGGTGAAGGTTGTAGTGCCGTTCGAACTGGCGAAGTGCGTGGCGCAGATGGCGCTTGTTCCAGATGAGGGTGCGGTCCAGCAGTTCGTGGCGGCAGATCTGGACCCAGCGTTCCATGATCGCGTTCATGCGCGGGATACGGACGCCGGTGAGGACGACCTGGATGCCGGCGTCGGCCAGAATTTCATTGAAGAGGGCGGGGTACTTCGCGTCCCGGTTCCGAATCAAGTAGGTGACGGTGGCTTGGGTGTCCGTCAGGTCCATGGCCAGGTTGCGGGCGGCCTGGGTGACCCAGGCCGCGGTGGGGTGGGCAGTGGTGCCGAGGACGCGCATGCGGCGGGTGGCGTGCTTGATGACGGCGAGGATGTACTGGCGCTGGCCGGTCAGGGTGACGGTCTCGATGAAGTCGCAGGCCAGGAGAGCGTCGGCCTGCGAGCGCAGGAAGTCGGCCCAGGCGGTGGCGGCCCGGCCGGGCGCGGGGTCGATGCCCTCGGAGGTGAGGATTTCCCAGACGGTGGAGGCGGCGATCTGGATGCCGAGGGTGGCGAGTTCGCCGTGCACCCTGCGGTAGCCCCACGACGGGTTCTCCCGCACCAGGCGCAGGGTCAGTCTGCGGATCGAGCGGAGCGTGGGTGGTCGACCGGGCCTCTTGGGCCAGCACGTGCGGGCGTGGCGCCGCTTGATCAGGTCGCGGTGCCAGCGCAGCACGGTGTCGGACCGGACCAGTAAGCGGAGCCGTCGCAGCACCTGACGGGGCAGCGGCGCCAGCAGAGCGGGCAAGCAACGCCCGGTCCTTCGGAGCGAACTTGACTCGGTTCGCCCCGAGTTGCCGCTCTAGGACGGTGAGCTGATGGCGCAGGGCGAGGATTTCCGCGTCCTTGTCGCGGTCGCTCATTGGCAGTAGCCGCAGTGCGGCGAACATGTTGGTGACGGTCAGGTAGGCGAGATGAAGCAACACGAGTGCTCATCCTGCCGCACCACCGACCAGGCTTCTGAGCTGTATGGACGACATTTTTCGGCAGGCGCACTGCCGCTCGGGCCGGGGGCGGGCATCGGTCTCAAGTGGCCGAGGCGCACCGGAGCGGGGCGGGATGTCATGTGCGCTGATCCGGCTCCCTGCTGGAGCCGGATCAGCGTCATGCCGTCAGTGCTGCAGGGTGAGCAGACCCGGGCGGTAGGGCAGAAGGCCGTAGTCACCGCCTGAGCCGGGGCTGCGCCCCTGGTAGAGGAACTGCAGCTTGCAGGGATCGACGGTCATGGTCTGATCGGGGCTGGTGCGGATCAGTTCGCCGTGGCTGATGTCGTTGGTCCAGGTGGCGCCACTGTTGGCCTTGCCGGCGAAGGGGTTGCTCTCCGTCGCTGCCTGGGGCGTCCATGAGCCGTTCAGGCTGGTCGCCGTGAACGAGCGGAAGTAGCGGCCCTGCGAGCCGATCGCCTCGACGATCATGAGGTAGCGGTTCTGGCCCTGCAGCTTATAGACCTGCGGGGCTTCGAACAGGTTGTTCGTCGTGTCGCTCATGACCACGGTCGAGGTCGTGCCGAAGCTGCCCGGGAAGTTCCCGATCGGCATGCCGGCCCGGTAGATCTTGCCGTTGTCACCGGCGAAGAACAGGTACATGTTCGTCCCGTCACCGATGAGCGTCTGGTCGATGGGTCCGGTTCCGGAGCCGGCGATGCTTCCGGAGAAGAGCACCTGCGGGGACGACCAGCCGTTCGGGTTGGTGGGGTCGCTCGACGTCCGGTACGAGAAGGCGCTCCCGCCCCACTGGTAGGTGAGCACCCAGATGTTCTTCGGCGCGAAGTAGAAGAGCGTGGGCGCGACGGTGGACGTCGACATCGTGTTCTGGCCGGCCGATGCCATCTCCGACCAGTTGGTGAACAGGTTGAAGTTCATCGAACCCCAGCTCGTCCCCGTGTCGTGCGTCGTCGCGTAGACGAGCTGCTTGCCGTTGTAGGGGACGACGGTGAAGTCCTTGAGCGACACCCACCCCGACTTGGGCTGTGCCAGCGCGCCCGTCGATGTCCAGCGGTAGGACGACGGAAGATCGCACGAGCCGGGGCTGTCGTCGCCGACCTTGACGAGTTTCCACTGCTGGTTGGCGCCGCCCCAGTCGTCGTACTGGACGATGTTCGCGCTGTCGGCGGTGGAGCCGCCCTGCACTTCGAGGGCCTTGTCGCTGTGGCGTGAGACGAGCCGCATGTAGCCGTCCGAGCTGTCGGTCAGCCGCCACTGCTGGTTGGCGGCGTTCAGGTCGGTCCACTGGACGATCGAGCCGCCGTTCGCGGTGGACCAGTTGTTGACGTCAAGGACCTTGCCCGAGAGGCGGGACTTGACGCGGTAGTAGCCGTCACCGGAGTCGACGAACTGCCACTGCTGCTGGCTCTGATCGTTTCTGGGCCACTGAGTGACGCGGGCGCCGTCGTTGGTCGCCATGTTGTAGACGTCCAGGGCTTTGCCGCTGTTGCGGTTGACCAGTACGTATGAGGCGTTGGGGTCGATGGTCGCCGCAGCGGCGGCGGGCTGGGCGCTGAGGAAGGCGGCCATGAGCAGCAGGGGTGACAGGACGGTGACCAGGCGTCTGAGACGGGGCGGGGACGAGTGGCGTAACCACATCGGAGGGCCTCCATGGGGGCAGGGGACGCGGCAGGCAGGGGCAGAGACGGTTCCGAAAATTTCCGGAAGATTCCCGGATCCATTGACGCCACAAGCTAGGAACGCGGGTCCGTCCGGTCAAGGCCTGTCTCCGATCTGGCCGCAAACCGCGCCTCTTCTCCGAGGTTGGCGATTTGCCACGTCGATCGATGGGGTTCCGGAAGTTTCGGGAGAGGAACGGAAATTTCTTCTGCGGGGAGTGTTGACGATCCACCGTCGATCGCTCGACCATTCCTGTCTGAGAAGCCGATCACGGTTCGAGATATCGACCTGTGCCGGCTCTGAACACTCTGTGCCCAACGGAGATCCACGCACCGCCGCTCGCCTCGTCCGCCTGCCGAGTGGGAGCGGGCGACGCACACCCCGCGCTTCAGTCCTTTCGCCATTTCGACTTTGGAGGCACCGTCATGGACTTGTCCGCCCTTCCCAGACCCGCTGTCCGCCGAAAGCTCCGCGGTCTGCTGTTAGCGCTGGCCGTCGCTGTCCTCGCGCTGGTCGCCGCACTGGTGGTACCGCCGACCGCACACGCGGCCGAGAGCACGCTCGGCGCCGCGGCCGCGCAGAGCGGCCGCTACTTCGGCACCGCCATCGCCTCGGGCAAGCTGGGCGAATCGGCGTACACGACGATCGCGGGCCGTGAGTTCAACTCGGTGACGGCCGAGAACGAGATGAAGATCGACGCAACCGAACCACAGCGCGGCCAGTTCAACTTCACCGCCGGCGACCGCGTCTACAACTGGGCGGTGCAGAACGGCAAGCAGGTGCGCGGCCACACCCTGGCCTGGCACTCCCAGCAGCCCGGCTGGATGCAGAGCCTCAGCGGCAGCACCCTGCGCCAGGCGATGATCGACCACATCAACGGCGTGATGGGCCACTACAAGGGCAAGATCGCCCAGTGGGACGTCGTGAACGAGGCCTTTGCCGACGGCAGTTCGGGAGCCCGGCGCGACTCCAACCTGCAGCGCACCGGCAACGACTGGATCGAGGTCGCCTTCCGTGCCGCGCGCGCCGCCGACCCGGCCGCCAAGCTCTGCTACAACGACTACAACGTCGAGAACTGGACCTGGGCCAAGACCCAGGCCATGTACGCCATGGTCAAGGACTTCAAGCAGCGCGGTGTGCCGATCGACTGCGTCGGCTTCCAGTCCCACTTCAACAGCGGCAGCCCCTACAACAGCAACTTCCGCACCACCCTGCAGAACTTCGCCGCCCTCGGCGTCGACGTGGCCGTCACCGAACTCGACATTCAGGGCGCCTCGGCCACGACCTACGCCAATGTGACCAACGACTGCCTGGCCGTTTCGCGCTGCCTCGGCATCACCGTCTGGGGCGTGCGCGACACCGACTCCTGGCGATCGCAGGACACGCCGCTGCTGTTCAACGGCGACGGCAGCAAGAAGCCCGCCTACACCGCCGTCCTCAACGCACTCAACGGCGGCTCCACCACGCCTCCTTCGGACGCCGGACAGATCAAGGGCGTCGGCTCGGGCCGCTGCCTGGACGTCCCCAACTCAAGTACCACCGACGGCACCCAGCTCCAGCTGTGGGACTGTTCAGGCAGCACCAATCAGCAGTGGACGTACACCGCCGCCGGTGAACTCAGGGTCTACGGAGACAAGTGCCTGGACGCGGGCGGCACCGGCAACGGCACCAAGGTTCAGATCCACAGCTGCTGGGGCGCCGACAACCAGAAGTGGCGCCTCAACTCCGACGGCTCCATTGCCGGCGTCCAGTCCGGCCTCTGTCTCGACGCCGTCGGGGCCGACACGGCCAACGGCACCCTGATCCAGCTCTACTCCTGCTCAAACGGCAGCAACCAGCGCTGGACCCGCACCTGATAAGGCCGGCCGCTCCCGAAATCGCGGATCGATAAGGGCCCACGGCACGGCTTCCCGCGCCCCCTCACGAACACGTGCTCGTACGCCGGGGTCGCCGCCATGGTGGCGGCGACCCTCGCGATCAGCATGTTCACCGGGGGGAAATCCGGCGCCCGCTCCCACGGGGGTGCACGCGTCCTGCCGGGTCAGCCGCGGCCGGCCCACTCCACGACGGTGTCGGCGAACTCCTTCGGCACCTGCTCCGGCGCCGCCACGTGTCCGCCGGACAGCACTCTGGTCGGACACAGCCGAGCGCCGCCGCGAACTTCGCCAGGGACGGCCGGGAGAACCTGTCGTCGGGGGCGCAGACCGCGAGCGTGCGCGCGGTGATCTTCGGCAGGCGTCCGTTCCGTCCCGAGCTGCCGTTCCAGGACGGTGAGTTGATGGCACAGGCTGAGGACCTCCGCATCCTTGCAGCGGTCGCTCATTGGTAGTAGCCGCAGTGCGGCGAACAGGTTGGTGACGGTCAGGTAGGCGAGACGAAGCAACACGAGTGCTCATCCTGCCGCACCGTTTAACAAGGCTCTGAGCTGCGTGGACGACCTTTTCGGCAGGCGCAGAGTCGGCCGCGGGCCAGGCGGAGACGGGCCATGGTGGAGCGCCGGACGCGGCGGGCGGCCAGGTCCTCGTGCGGGGGCGAGGAAGGCGTTGGCTTCGTCGAGGCGGCCGGTCATCACCAGGGCGTTGGCGTACCTGTCGGGTCAGGCCGGCGGGTCGGGGTGTATCTGGCGAGCATGGTCTGGACGGCCTGTTCGACGGCGTCGTGGATGTCGGAGGCTGCGGGGTTCCAGTCGGTCAGCAGCATGCGGGGCCACAGGACGTAGTTGGCGATCATGCCGAGGAACTGGTTCGCGGCGCTCGCCGCGTCCGGGACATCAGCGTTGCCCGCCTCGTGCTCGGATTCCAAGTAGTGCTGAACGGAGGTGAAGTAGGGCAGTTTGCCGAGCTGGAACTGCATCCGTCCCAGTTCGGGGAAACGAGGCAGTTCGGCGATGACGATCCGGAACAGGGCTGTCATGCCCGGCTGGCCGACCAGGTCGGCATAGCGGTGGCCGACGGTTGTCAGTCCGGAGCGCAGATCTCCGGTCTGTGGCCGCGCGGCAGCGTCGCCGGCGTCACGCTGCCAGGACTCGGTGACGATGGCCTCGAAGAGGGCCGCCTTAGTGGGGAACCGCTTGAACAGGGTGGACTTCGAGACCCCGGCCGCTTCGGCGATCCGGGCCAGTGAGGTGCCGTCGTAGCCACGATCCAAAAACAGTTCTGTGGCTGCGGTGGTGATCGCCTCGCGTTTCTGCTGAGCGAGTCTGCGGTGGTGTGCGGAGAGTTCTGCTGCCATGCGGACAGTATGCCGCAGACCCGAGGCGAGTCACTTGACTCGCCTCGCTAGTCCTGCTTACGGTACGGGAGCAAGGCGAGTCGAGTGACTCGCCTCCTATCTGTGGCGCCGGGCGAATTCCGGTCGCCGCGCGGTGGAGGAACAGTTCATGACGATCGATAAGATCGCTTTGGTGACCGGTGCGAATCGCGGCCTCGGACGTGGCGCGGCCATCGCTCTGGCCACACGCGGGGTGCGGGTCTTGGTCACCCACCGCGGTGATGCGGCCGGGGCCGAGAAGACGGTGGAACAGGTGCAGGCGGTGGGTGGGACTGCCGCTGCTCTCCGGCTCGACATCAGCGACGTCTCCTCTTTCGCGTCCTTCACCTCCGAACTGAGCGAGCATCTGGAGCGCTGGGGCACTTCGCGGCTCGACATCTTGGTCAACAACGCGGGAGTGGGGATCTTCGGACCGCTGGAGGACGTCACGATCGACGACTTCGACACGGTGATGGGCACCAACGTCCGGGGCACGTTCTTCCTCATCCAGTCACTTGTGCCGCTGCTGGCCCGAGGAGGCCGCGTCATCAACGTCTCGACGTCGCTGACCCGCCACACCAGCCCCGCCACCTCGGTCTACTCCGCCTCGAAGGCCGCCGTCGAAGCCTTGAGCCGCACCCTCGCCGCAGAACTCGGCCCGCGCGGAATCCGGGTCAACTCCATCGCCCCGGGACCGACCGCCACCGATTTCAACGGTGGAGCGATGCGGGACGACGCCGAGATGCGCCAGGTTCTGGCCGGACAGACCGCGCTCGGCCGCGTCGGCGAACCTGAGGAGATCGGCGACGCCATCGCCACGCTGGCCTCCGAGGGCCTGCGCTGGGTCACCGCCCAGCGCATTGAGGTCTCCGGCGGCGCCCTCCTCTGAGCGACCGGGCGACGGTGTGGGTGCCCGAAACTCGGCCGCCCTACGCGACCTGCGCGTATTCGTGAATTACCCCGCCGAGTAGATCATGACGGATGACCTTGGCGTCTGGTGTTACTGGTTCGGGAAGTGGTCACAGGGTGCTGTTCGGTGGGGGCAGTGGGTGTTGAAGTGCGTTTCGTATGTGGCCAGTACGTTGCGCGGGTGCCGTTCGTTGATGATCAGTGTGTGGTCGAGGAGTTCGCGGCGGCATCCGCCGATCCAGCGTTCGATGTACGCGTTCGCCCGCGGGGCCCGCACGGGAGTGAGCAGTACCTGGATGGTCTCGGATGCGAGGACGGCGTCGAAGGCGTCGGTGAACTTCGCGTCGCGATCACGGATGAGGCATCTGGACCGGCCGGCGTCCTCGCCGAGGATCGGCAGGAGGTTCCTGGCCTGTTGGGTGACCCAGGCATCGGTGGGGTTCGCGGTGACGCCGAGCACATGCACGGTGCGGGTGTGGACCTCCATGACGAAGAAGACCTAGACGGGTCGGAGAGTGACGGTGTCGAAGTGGAAGAAGTCACAGGCCAGCAGCCCTTCGGCCTGGTTGTGCAGGAACCGGCGCCAAGTCTGCTCATCGGCACGCCGGGGCGCGGGCCGGAGTCCGGCGGCACGCAGCAGTCGGCGGATCGTGGAGGCACCGATGCGATGACCGAGACGGCGTAGCTCGCCCTGCATTCTGGTGTAACCCCAGGAGGGGGTGTCCCTGGCCAGGCGCTGGATCAGCGCCTGCAGATCAGCGCCTGCAGATCAGCGCCTGCAGATCGGCGCCGATCGGCGGTCGGCCGGGTTTCCCGGTCGAATGGCGCCAGGTGCGTTTCACCAGGCGGCGGTGCCAGGCGAGCAGGGTCGCGGGGGTCAAGACGATGGTGGCGCAGTCGTGCCGGAAGTTGGCGGGCCAGTGCGGACAGCAGGGCACGGTCGGCCCACGACATGCGCGGCTTGGGTATACGGCGGCGTAGCACGGCGACCTCGTGGCGGAGTGCGAGGATCTCGATCTCCTTGGCCCGGCCGGAGCGGCCGAGCAGGACCAGCACGTCGAGCAGCCGGACGAAGATCAGGTAGAGCATCCGCAGTGCCATGAAACGTGATCTTGCTGGATGGCTCCGTCGGTCGGATGGTGCAGGTCATCGGATGTTCCGAGTATTGGAACCCCACAGGCAGGTCACTTGAGGATGGCGTCCCGCCTACTGCCGGGCGATGGGGGAAGCAACCCCGGCGGCTACCAAAGCGTCCAAGAGGCTGCGTGTCCGGGTCTGTTCCTGGTGCGCCGGAACGGAACAGCAACAGACCGGCAGTTGTGGACGAGCGGACATGGAGGACGTCAGACGTGCAGGTGAATGTGGAATGGGTCGATGCGCGCGAGAGGCTGCCCGAACCCGGGGAGCCGGTAGCGGCGGCCACGTACGGAATCTGGCCGCAGGACTTTCATGACCGAGATGCCGCGGGTGAGGATTACTGGCTGGTCAGGCCCATGGTTTTCCATGAGGTGTACATCCCCATGACCTTTACCGAGTCCGAGGACGACAGCGAGTACTACAACTGCTTCGTGGACTCCGACGGTATCGTTCGCTACCCTCCGGGCCGGCCGAGGCAGGAGCACGTCACTCACTGGGCCGCACTGCCCTCCCTCCCCGGCACGTCGGTGCACGAGGCAGCAGGCGACGAAGCACGGTCAGCCTTTCAACGAGTCGGCGACCACCGCTCCCCATAGGCCGGGAACTCGCCCCGCCATCCCTGGGGTGCCGTGTTGCCCCGCCCGGCCGCGATAGCAGAATCTGGAGCAGGCACGGAGTGGGACGAAGAGTGGCTTGCCGAATACGAGGTCTGGACCCAGCGTTCCATGGTGGCGTTCATGCGGGGTGTTCGGACGCCGGTTCGCACGAACTGGATGCCGGCGTTGCGCGGGATTTCGTCGCAGAGGGCGGGGTACTTCGCGTCCCGGTCCCGGATCAGATACGCCACGGTGGCTCTGGCGTCTGCCAGGTCCATGGCCAGGTTTCGGGCGGCCTGGGTCACCCAGGCTGCGGTGGGGTGGGCAGTGGTGCCGAGGATCCGGGCGCGGCGGGTGGCGTGTTCGATGACGGCGAGGATGTACTTGCGCCCTCACGTCAGGGTGACGGTTTCGATGAAGTCGCAGGCCAGGAGGGCATCGGCCTGGGAGCGCAGGAAGTTGGCCCAGGTGGTGGCGGCATGGTCGGGCGCCGGGTCGATGCCCTTGGCGGTGAGGATCTCTCAGACGGTGGAGGCGGCGATCTGGATGCCGAGGGTGGCGAGTTCGCCGTGCACCTTGCGATAGCCCCACGAGGGGTTCTCCCGGACCAGGCGCAGGACCAGTCTGCGGATCGAGTGGACTGTGGGCGGTCGACCGGGCTTCTTCGGCCGGCAGGTGCGGGCATGGCGCCGCTTCATCAAGTCGCGATGCCGGCCAGCACGGAGTCGGGCCGGATCAGTAGGCGCATCGGCGCAGGAGCTTGTGGGGTAATGGCACCAGTAGAGCGGCAAGAGACACCCGGTCTTCCGGAGCGAACTGCACCCGGTCCGCGCCGAGTTGTCGCTCAAGGACGGTGAGCTGGTGGCGCAGGGCGAGGATCTCCGCGTCCTTGTCGCGGTCGCTCATCGGCAGTAGCCGCAGTGCGGCGAGTGCTCGTCCTGCCGCACCGTCGAAGACGTTCCTGAGCTGCATGGATGGCATTCTCGGCAGGCGCAAAGCCGACCGCGACGGTGACGTGGCTGTCCTCGGCGTGGGCGTGGATGAGGAGGTGGCTGTGGCGGATGTCGTCATGGATCTTCTGGGCCCCGTTGGAGACCTCGTGAATCTCGCTGCGGGTGCACCAGGGCATCGGGTAGTTGGCCCGGGTCCAACACTCGGGACACCATCCGGAGCTTCTGGTTGTCGTGCTCGGCCAGCAAGCTCACCCGGCCGCTAATCGGCTGGTCGGTGCGCTTGGGCTGCGACCGAGCCGACGCGTCGTCGCGGACCACTCGACTGGACGCGGCACAGATGCGGAATGAAGCTCCCCGATTGACTCTGGGATAGGAACCGTGTGCATCACCGCTACCGCCGGAGCACGGGCCACGGCATCCTGCTCGCGGTTCGGGATTTGGGCTGCTGTATCGGGCTGCACCCCGATACAGCAGCCTATGCGCGGGCTTCCGCGAGCCTGGACAGATCTGGATCACGTGTCATTCCGGGCGGGCGGCCCTTCCGGCCCGGACGCCCGGGCTGAGCGGCTTGCCCGCTGGAGGAACCGGACGATGCTCGGCTGCAGGAGCATGGCGCCCACCACGCCATGCTCGCCTGGGCCACGGTGTGCTGGGGCCGACCGGGCCTGGTGTAGCCGCCGCCCCGCGCGCGAGCGCGTGCGGAGCCGTGCCCGGGCAGCAGCGCGGGCCAGGTCGCCCCTGCCCCTCCAGACTCCGAGAAGGGACACCCAATGCCTGTCCGACCGACGATTCTGCAAGATCGCTATCGCAACCGCGGCACAGCGTTCTCGCTGGAGGAGCGGGCGAAGCTCGGGATCACCGGCCGGCTGCCTGCCGCTGTGGAGACCCTGGACGAGCAGGTTGCCCGCACGTACGCGCAGCTCCAGGATCAGTCCTCGGACTTGCACAAGTACATCTACCTCGACCGGATCCACAATCAGGACCAGGTCCTGTACTACAAGCTGCTGGGCGACCACCTCGCCGAGCTGCTGCCGGTGGTGTACGACCCCACCGTGGGCGATGCCATCCAGCAGTGGTCGAGCGACTTCCGTGACTCGCGGGCGGTGTTTCTGTCGATCGACAGGCCAGGGGACGTCCGTGCCTCCTTCGAGTCGCTCGGGTTGGGCGGCGATGACGTCGACCTGGTCGTGGTGTCCGACGCGCAGGCGATTCTGGGTATCGGCGACTGGGGAGTGAACGGCACCGACATCTCCATAGGGAAGCTCGCCGTCTACACGGCCGCGGCCGGCATCGATCCCGACCGGGTCATCGCCGTCAACCTGGACGTCGGCACGGACAACGAGCAGCTGCTCAACAGCCCGCGCTACCTCGGGAACCGCCATGCGCGGGTTACCGGCAAGCGCTACGACGACTTCATCGATCTCTATCTCGGGACGGCCTCGGAGCTCTTTCCGAACGCTCTGCTGCACTTCGAGGACTTCGGGCCGTCGAACGCGCGGCGGATCCTGCTCGCGAACGCCGAGACCTACCGGATCTTCAACGACGACATGCAGGGGACCGGGGCCATTGTCATGGCCTCGGTGTTCTCAGCGTTGAAGGTGACGAAGGGGCGCTGGGCCGAGCAGCGGCTCGTGGTCTTCGGCGCCGGTACCGCTGGTACCGGGATGGCCGACCAGATCCACGCGGCGATGGAGCGTGACGGTGCGACGCCCGAGGAGGCGAAGAGCAACATCTGGCTCGTCGACGTCCACGGCCTCGTGACCGACGACATGCAGGACCTGCCGGACTACCAGCGGTCCTACGCGCGCCCGAAGGCAGACGTCAGCTCCTGGAGCGACGGCGAGGTTGACCTCCTCACCACCGTCAAGCAGGTCAAGCCCACCATTCTCATCGGGACCTCGACCATCCACAACGCGTTCACCGAGGGCGTCGTCAGAGCCCTGGCGCGAGGAGTGGAACGTCCCATCCTGCTGCCGCTGTCCAACCCCACAAGCCGTATCGAGGTTGAGCCGTCGGATGCGGTGCCCTGGTCCGAGGGGAGGGCGCTGATCGCCGTCGGCGTCCCCGTATCGCCGGTGGAGTACGACGGCGTCAGCTACACGATCGGGCAGGCGAACAACGCGCTCCTCTATCCGGGGCTCGGCCTGGGCGCGATCGTCTCCGGCGCCCGTCACGTGACCGACAACATGCTGCTCGCTGCCGCCCAGGCGGTGGCCGACCAGGTCGACGTGACGCGGCCGGGCGCCTCCCTGCTGCCGCCCGTCGAGAACCTGCGGGCGTCGTCGGCCACGGTCGCGGTCGCCGTGGCCCGGGCCGCCGCCGCAGACGGGGTCGCGACGAAGTCGCACGACAACCTCATCCAGGCCGTCCAGGACGCGATGTGGCAGCCGGTCTATCCCACGGGCGATGTGGAGGACCAGCGATGAGCCGGGACGAGCGACCGGCATCCGAGCCCGAGATGGGAGACATACCGATCGGAATCCCGGCTAGCGGAAAGCGGAAAGAATTCGACAGCATGGGTACCGTCGAGGTGCCGGCAGACCGTTATTGGGGTGCTCAGACGCAACGGTCGCTCGTGCACTTCTCCATCGGCGACGACCGGATGCCCAAGCAGGTTTACCACGCCTACGGTTACGTGAAGAAGGCGGCGGCTCTCGTCAACGCTGCCGGCGGACGGCTGCCCGAGTGGAAGAAGCAGGCAATCGTGCGGGCCGCGGAAGAGGTCATCGCGGGGGAACTCGACGAGCACTTTCCCCTCTTTGTGTGGCAGACGGGATCGGGCACCCAGAGCAACATGAACGTCAACGAGGTCGTCTCCAACCGCGCCTCGCAATTGCTCGGCGGCACGCTCGGCACCCAGAAGCCGGTTGCCCCGAACGACGACGTCAACATGGGGCAGTCCAGTAACGACAGCTTCCCGACCGCGATGCACATCGCCTCGGTGCAGGAGATCGACGATCATCTCCTTCCACAGCTCCGGGCACTCGCCGTTTCCATCGAGGCCAAGGCCGAAGAGTGGACCGACGTCGTCAAGATCGGCCGCACCCACCTTGAGGACGCGGTACCGCTGACGGTGGGACAGGAGTGGTCCGGCTATGCCGCACAGCTGCGAGCCTGCGCCGAGGAGATCGAGCACAGCCGCGCGGGGCTCCTCGCACTGGCTCTGGGAGGCACCGCCGTCGGCACGGGACTGAACGCCCCGGAGGGCTTCAGCCATGACGTCGCGGCGCGGATCGCCGAGTTGACCGGCAAGTCGTTCGTCACAGCCGAGAACAAGTTCATGGCACTGGGATCCCTCGACGCGATGGTGCGGGCGCATGCGGCACTGCGGGGGCTGGCCGTCGCCCTGATGAAGATCGCCAACGACATGCGATGGCTGGCCTCGGGTCCGCGCACCGGGTTCGCCGAGCTGGTGCTGCCGCAGAACGAGCCCGGTTCCTCGATCATGCCCGGCAAGGTCAACCCGACCCAGTGCGAGGCGATCGTCATGATTGCGATCCAGGTGCTCGGCAACGACTCCGCGGTGTCGTTCGCCGGCAGTCAGGGAAACTTCGAGCTCAACGCGATGCGCCCGGTGATCATCAACAACTTCCTGCATTCCGCGCGGATCCTCGCCGACGGGATGGAGAAATTCCGGACGTTTTCCGTCAGCGGCACCGAGCTCAACACCGACAAGATTGCGCACTACGTGAGCGAGAGCCTGATGCTGGTCACGGCACTGAGCCCCATCATCGGCTACCAGAATGCCGCACAGATCGCCGAATCCGCTCTCGCCAACGGCCAGACGCTCAAAGAGGCCGCCCTGGCAAGCGGTCACGTCGACGAGGAGACTTTCGACTCCGCTGTTGATCCGCTCGCGATGGTCGGCCACAGCGTGGCCGGTGCCTGACCCCCGGTTCCGGGGAATGAGACGGGCTTGCCTACGTTATTCTGCCGGACCCGGCGATCCCTCGGGGGCTGAAGCCGGCCAACCAGCCGGACGCTCATGCAGGAGGCCAGCCGGCGGGACCGGATCTGCTGCGCGGCGTCGGACGCCTACCGGCTGGAGCCCGTCGCCGCTTCCTGATGCCGTTGCCACGCCGTCTCGGTGTGTTCTCGACCATGATGATGTCTCCCTTGTTTCGAGCGATTCGAGCGATTCGAGCGGTTCGAGCTCAAGACACCGCCTGCACGACTCCTGTTGGCGGCATGGGGTCCAGGTCACTTCGCATGCGTGGGAGTCCGGACGGACTCCGGCCCGCCCCGGGGCGCCTAGTGGCCGGCGTGTTCCCCGGATGGTGTTCCGGCCCGGTGGCCCCTTTCCACGACGGCGAACTGCCCCATCATTCCGCCGTCTTCGTGGGCCAGCAGATGGCAGTGGTACATGTACGGGGTGTCCGGGTCGGCCGGTCCGTCGAAGCGCATCGCCAGCTTCATCGTCGTACCGCTGGGCAGGAACACGGTGTCCTTGGCTCCGCGCAGCTCGGGCGGCGGAGCGTCGCCGTTGACCTCCAGCACCCGGAACTGGACGTCGTGCACATGGAAGTTGTGCGGCATGCCGTTGTTGTTGCGCACGGTCCACGTCTCGGTGGTGCCCCGCGTGACGGTCTCGTCCACCCGGTTCATCTTCATCGCGCGCCCGTTGATCCCGGATTGCTTCAGGTCGAAGAACCGCCCGCGTACCGGGTTCTTGCCGTCCGGTACCTCCAGCTTGCCCAGCCGCTGGGGCAGGCCGTCCGAAGCGCGCAGCTGCTTGGCGGCCCGCAGCTCCAGCACGTCGAAGGAGTCGTCGCCCCCGCTGAATCGCTGCTCCCACGCACTCCCGTAGTTGTCCTGCGGGAAACTGCGCAGGACCGTCTTCTCGCCCGGCTCCATGCGCACCACGACCTCCGCCCGCTCGCCGGGCGACAGCTGTATCCGTTTCATGCGGGCCGGCTGCTCCAGGAGGCCGCCGTCCGTGCCGACCAGCGAGAAGGAGCGGTCGTCGGGGAAGCCGAAGTCGTAGGTGCGGGCCGTCGAGGCGTTGAGCAGCCGCAGCCGAACGAGCTCGTCGCCGACTTTTTGGTACGGACGGAGCGTGCCGTTGACCATGGTCCGGTCGCCCAGGAAACCGGCGTGGCGCATCATCTCGTGACCGTGGTCGAACTTGGCGCCGTCGAACTTCACGTCCTGCACGATCACCGGCAGATCGTCGACCCCGTACTTCTTGGGCAGCGGGAGCCGCGCGGACTGCTGGTCGTCAAGGAGGAACATCCCCGCGAGGCCGCGCTGTACGTGCTTCTCCGTCGCGCCGTGCGGATGCGGGTGGTACCAGAGCGTCGATGCGGGCTGGTCCACTCTCCAGTGCGGATTCCACCGGCCGCCCGGTCTGACCATCTGGTGCGGGCCGCCGTCCATCTTCGCGGGCAGGTGCATGCCGTGCCAGTGCACCGTCGATGCCTCATCCAGGCCGTTCTTTATCTGCACGCGGACCTTCTCGCCGCGTTCCGCGCGCAGTGTCGGCCCCAGATAGTCGCCGTTGAAGCCCCACGTGGGTGTCTTGCGGCCGTTCGTGAACTCCTTCTCGCCCGCCTGCATCCGCAGGTCGAAGACGCGGGTGCCGTCCCGGTCCACGCGGGACTTCGCGAGCGGAGGTATCGACAGTTCGTTGTCGAACGACTCCTTGCCTACCGTGCTGATCTCGGCGTCGTTCCACAGCCACAGGATGCCTCCGCCGATCGCCAGCGCCGCGACGGTGACGAACGAGCAGAGAACGACGAGGACGCGCTTGAGTGGGGACATGCCCCAAGCCTCGCGATGTCCCGGGCCCCAGACATCGGGGAACGCCCCCCGTCTGGCCCCCATACAGAACCCGGAGGTCCTCAGGGATGGGACCCTGCCGACCCCTACTGGTTGCGACGGGCTTACGAGGTTCGATCGGGCGTCGCGCACCGCCGGGTCACCGACTTGGGAGCGGCCGTGCTCACGGGCGTCCGGTCCGCGAGAACGGCTGGACATGACACATGCCGGACGTACAGCGGATCGAAGGGGACGATCAGGCCCCGATGCTGCTCGACGGCCGCATCGACGTCGGCTATGTGCGGCTGCCCATCGACGAGATCGGCCTGCGCGTCACTCCGCTGTACACCGAGCCGCGGGTGGCGGTGCTGCCCGCCGGTCACCGGTTGGCCGGCAAGGAAGAGGTCACCGAGGCCGACCTGGCCGGCGAACCGCTCGTCTGGCATGCCGACCCGAGCACGCAGCCCACCAGGCGCCCGCACCCCAACGCCGGGTACCTGGTGCGCGGGGTGGACGAGACACTCGAGCATGTCGCGGCCGGCCGGGGCATCTCGTTCCTGGCCCGTTCGGCGACCGTGTTCTACTCACATCCGGAAGTCGTCTATGTGCCCATCCCGGATCTGGCGCCCGACCAGGTGTGCCTCGCGGTGGCGGCATCGCGCACCTCGCCAGAGGTCGATGGCTTCCTCGCCGCGGCTCAGGCGACAGCCGAGATCACGGCAGAATGCGGGAACTATGAAATGTGGCAGCTTGGAGGCGAGGCCGTCGCAAAGCGCGGTTGAGCAGTCCGACTGACAAACCGACTGACAACAGCAGCGCCACCAGGGGGCACGCGGCCACAGCAATGGCGAAGGCGTTGAGCTCGTGGGTGAAGGCGATGTTGGCGCACAGTGGGAATCGACATCGTCGCGCGGGCCGTTTCCAGGATGATGGAAATCATGATCCCGTTGAAGCCGTCAAAGTCATAGTCGATCAATTCCGCGAGCACTTGGCGAGCTGTTCCAGCCATGCGTGCAGGTGTGTGGCGCCAGCATGACGCTCGTAGTGCTTCAAGATGCTTCAAGACTGCTTCACACCCCTTGGGCTGGGGTGTTGTCGAGTGATCGGCTTGCCCGGTGGCACTCGTCGATGAGGCTGGCGACTGTTTGGCGGCGTTGGGTCCGGGGCGTCGGTAGGGTAATGACGTCGGGATCGTCATGGGGTGCGAGTTGGTTGCGGCCTTGGTGCGGCCGATGGGCGTTGAAGTGCTTCGCGCAGTCGCGGAGGATCTTCTCGGCGTGGCTGTGGTCGTACAGCAGGATGGGCGGACACTGCAAGCACCAACACCGCACATGGCAGGGCTAGTTGGCATGACACACTACTCAACGCCAGCCACCCCGCCCGCCTCCCCGCGACGATGGAGTCCGCCCATGACGGCACCCTCCCCCCACCCCCGTATCGACACCGGTCAGGCGCACCCTGCACGGGTTTACGACTGGCTGCTCGGCGGCAAGGACAACTACCCCGTCGACGAGGCAGTGGGCGAGAAGCTGCCGCCCGAGGTGCGCATCGGCGCCCTGCAGAACCGCGCGTTCATGAACCGGGCCGCCGCCCATCTCGCGGGGCTGGGCGTCGACCAGTTCCTCGACATCGGCGCCGGTATCCCCACCGCGCCCAATCTGCACCAGATCGTGCAGCGCATTGCGCCGTCCGCGAAGGTCGTCTACACCGACAACGACCCCATCGTGCTGCGCCACGCGGAGGCCCTGCTGGTCAGCAGCCCCGAAGGGGCAACCGATTACATCCAGGCCGATGTCCGCGAGCCGGAGGCGATACTCGAACACGCCCGTACCGTCCTGGACTTCGGCCGTCCGATCGGCCTTTCGCTGATCGCTCTGATGCACTTCGTCGCGGACGAGCAGGACCCGTACGGCATCGTCGCCACGCTGGTCTCGGCCCTGCCGTCCGGCAGTCATCTAATGCTCTCGCACGCCTCCAACGACATCTTCCCTGAGGTGGCGGAGCAGGCGACCGAGCAGTACGCGAGGAGCGGTATGACGCTCGCGCTCCGCTCCCGTGAGGAGACGGTCCGCTTTATCGAGGGTCTGGAGCCCGTCGAGCCCGGCCTGGTGACGGCCCCCGAGTGGTTCCGCGAGCAACCCGCGCCGCGGCCCGAGCCGAGCGGGATGTACGCGGTGGTGGCACGGGTGCCCTGACCGTCCCGCCGTGGTGCGCAGGACAGGGACGGTCCGGCGGATCATCGCTCCACGGCTGATGAGCCTTGGGCAACGATCCGGCGGACGCGACGGGGTACGGCCCCGGTGTCCTAGCTCAGACACCAGCCGCAATGTAGCGGGTGATCATACGCTCGCCGTCGTGGCGGCCTTCTCGTCGTGCTCGCGGAGCATTCGCATGACGGTAGCGGGTGAGGGGTGCTGGCCCTTCTTCGGGCCGGTGGTGATGACGAGCCGCTTGGCGATGTCGCGCAGGCTCATCTCCTGGTCGCGCAGGTGGAGGGCCATGGACAGCATGTCCGGGTCGGTGACGCCCGCGCCGCCGATGGTCTTGCCGCGCTTTCGGGCGGACTCATGGCCTTCGAGGGTGCGGTCGCGGATGTACTCGCGCTCCATGCCCGACATGGCCGCCAGCACGGTGAAGACGATGCCGGAGGGGTCGTGCGAGCCCTTCAGTTCCCCGGTGAGGAACTCCAGTCCGACGTCACTGGCCTTCAGTTCCTCGGCGAGCATGGCGAGTTCGATGCCGCGGCCGAGCCGCTTGTGCTCGTGGACGACGAGGGTCACGGCGGCGCCGGAGGAGCGGATCTCCCTGGCGAGCTTCACGACGGTCTCCAGTTCGGGGCGCTTCGTGGCGCGGGTGGAGATCTTCTCCGAGAAGATGCGGGTCACCCCGGCCGCGGCGAGGGAGTCGAGCTGCGCGTCCAGGAACTGCCGGGCGGTCGAGGCGCGGGCGTACCCGAGGCGGACGTGTCCGACCGGTGCGGCGCCGGCGCTCACCGGTCGGGGCAGCTCCGTCCACACCGACCCCGGCTTGCGTACGGCGGGGGTCGGCACGTTGAGCGCCTTGGCGAGGTGGGGCACGAGGCGGAAGCGGGCGGTGTGGCGTACTGGATGGCCACCTTGCCCTTGCCGGTCCGGCAAGGGGAGCCCGCGGGGGCCGCGCAGGAGGACATGGGCAGTCGCGCGATTCCACGCGCTTGAAGTCGTCGCTCACACCTCGGAGCGTTTCAGGAGGCAAGTCGTTTGCAACAACTCATGAAACATGATTGCCGCAGGTGGGCCGCCGGGCGGTGTCGGGTGTTTCACGAGCGACCACCTATGAAACGCGCTGAGGCGAAGTCGCACTATCGGTGCGGGTCTCCGGGTTGTGTTGGCTGATCAGCTGTGTGCCGGGAGCGGTCTTGGCGCCGGGTGGCGTGGAGGGAGCCGAGCAGGTGGAGGGAGTGGGCGCTGGGGCTGCCCGGTTCGGCGTGGTAGATGACGAGCTGCTGGCCGGGTGCCTCGCGTACGTCGAACGCCTGGTAGGTGAGCGTGAGCGGGCCGACATCCGGGTGGAGGAAGTGTTTGGCGTCCTGCGTCTTGCCTCGCACGGTGTGGGACTGCCACAGGCGCGCGAAGTCCGCGCTGTGCTCGGTGAGGGTGCCGACGAGTTCGCGCAGCCGCGGGTTGTCCGGTTCGAAGCCGGTCGCCTCGCGGAGGTTGGCGACGGTGGCTTGTGCCGCCCGGTTCCAGTCCGTGTAGAAGGTAGGGCCGGCGGGGTCGAGGAAGGCCATGCGGGCGAGGTTGTCCGCCGGGGTGAACGCCGAGTAGAGGGCCTGGGCCAGCGCGTTGACTGCGAGGAGGTCGAGGGTTCGGTTCATGACGAACGCCGGGGTGTTGGGGTAGCCGTCCATCAGCTGTCGCAGGGCGGGGCTGACGCGCCCAGTGGAGTGAGGCGAGAGTCGGTCGCCGGGCGTGGCCCCGGCCAGCCGGTACAGGTGCGCCCTGGCGTCCTCGTCGAGGTGCAGCGCATGACTGAGAGCGTCGATCACCTGGGGTGAGGGGTTGCGTTCGCGGCCTTGTTCTAGGCGGGTGTAGTAGTCGGCGTTCACTCCGGCCAGGACGGCGACCTCCTCGCGGCGCAGTCCGGCGACTCTGCGGGTCCCGTAGCTCGGCATGCCGACGTCGTGCGGGCGCAGGGCGGCGCGGCGTGCGCGCAGGAAGTCCCCCAGATGGTTGTCGTCCATGTCATCAGGCTAGGCGGCGCGCCGGTGGGCTGCCTGGGTGTGGTGCACCCAGGGAGCATGCGTCCTGGTTGGTCGCCGCTGACCTGCGCAGACTCGGTGGAGCGGGAGGGACCGCACCGTTCGAGGAGAGGGGGCCGCCATGGCCGCGATCGAGGACGGCCACGTGGACGTGGTCGGTATGTGGGTGACCGAGGACGGGCACATCCGGCAGGAGCTGCTGCCGGACGGCCGTTACGACGAGGCTCGCGGCGAGCGGGCCAGTGCGTACACCGGCCGTTACACGGTCACCGGTAGTCACCTGGACTACGTCGACGACACCGGGTTCACCGCCACAGGGGACATCCGCGACGGAGTGCTCTACCACGAACACCTCGTGCTGTACCGAGAGTCGAGCCCGTCGTAGCGGGGCGGCGAGCGTAGCGGGACAACGGGGTTCGGGCAGCAGCTGCTCCGGTCGAGGAGACCGACTCCTCGTGGGAGCGGACCGACTGCCGAGGCAGGCAGCAGTCGCTGACAGACGTATCAAACGCAAGGGAAGGACCGTATTCATGACCGGACGACGTCTTGAGGGCAAGGTGGCCCTGATCACGGGCGCGACCGGGGGGATCGGTGCGGCGACCGCCGAACTCTTCGCCCGGGAGGGCGCCCGGCTGGTGATCACCGATGTAGCCCGGGAACCCCTCCAGAAGCTGGCGCGGCGCATCGAGGCGGGTGGCGCGGAGGTGGCGACCGCCCTCCTCGATGTCTCCTCCGCCCGGGAATGGGAGGAGGTGACGGCCCTCGTACGCGATCGTTTCGGCGTACTGGACGTGCTGGTGAACCTCGCCGGAATCCTGGACTGGCCGGGTATCGAGGACACGCGGGAGGAGGTGTGGGACCGCGTGATCGACGTGAACCAGAAAGGCACCTGGCTCGGTATGAGGGCGGCGATGCCGCTGCTGCGAGCGAGCGGCAACGCGTCGGTGATCAACACCTCGTCCGTGCTCGGCCTGGTGGGCAGCGGCGCGGCCGCGGCCTACCAGGCGTCGAAGGGCGCGGTGCGCCTGCTGAGCAAGACGGCCGCGGTCGAGTACGCACGGCAGGGCGTACGGGTCAACTCGATACATCCCGGAGTGGTCGCCACACCGATGATCCAGGACCTCCTGGAGGAGCAGGGCGACCAGCAACCGGACATCCAGCGCACCCCCATGCGCCGAGCCGGCCGCGCCGATGAGGTCGCCCCCGCGATGCTCTTCCTCGCCAGCGACGACTCCTCCTTCGTCACCGGCTCGGAACTCGTCGTCGACGGCGGCCTCACCGCACACTGAACAACCCGCCCGCCGGGCGTCCACGACGCCACCCGTGCGCACGCCCGGCAAGCGCGCTCATCTCCTGTGCCGTCTGCCTCGCGAGTGCGTGACCGTACAGCAGCCCAGACAGCCGGCACGGGAAACGGCGCGCGACCCCGATCTTTACGAGAGGACCTCATCATGACGCCCACCGCCGCGTCTGCTGAAGCATCCGAGTTCGCCGGGAAGACCGCCCTGGTCACCGGGGCCGCGCGCGGCGTGGGCAAGGAGACCGTGGCACTGCTCCATGCCCGCGGCGCCCGCGTCGTCGCCGTCGACCTGCGTCCCGACGTCACGACCCTGCAGGACGAATTCCCCGGCGTACTCGCGATGCGGGGCGACATCACGCGGGAGGAGACCGCCGTCCACGCGGTCCGCTCGGCGCTGGACGCCTTCGGAGGACTGGACATCCTGGTGAACAACGCCGGACGCACCCTGAACAAACCCGTCACCGAGACCACCGCCGAGGACTGGGACACCGTGATGGCCGTCAACGCCCGCGGATCCTTCCTCTGCGCCCGAGAAGCCTTCCGGGCCATGCGGAGCCGGGGCGGCGGGAGCATCGTCAGCACCGGGTCCTACGCCGGCACGGTCGCCCTGCCCGAAGGCGCCGCCTACAGCGCGTCCAAAGGCGCCCTGGCCCAACTGACCAAGGTGCTCGCCGTCGAAGGCGGACCATGGGGCATCCGCGCCAACCTTGTCGCCGCAGGCGTCATCGAGACCGACTTCCTCGACACGATCCGCCCCGACAGCCGCGCCTACCTCGCATCGTTCGCCGACGCCCAGCCCCTGGGCCGAGTCGCACAGCCCGAAGAGATCGCCGAGGTTCTCTGCTTCCTCGCCTCACCACGCTCCAGCTTCATCACCGGAGCCGTGGTACCCGCAGACGGCGGCTTCACCGCCGTCTGACGTGACGGGGCCGATCAGCCGTTGCTCGGACACGCCACCCTGCCGGACGGCGGGTTGCCGGAAGTTCGTCATCGCGTCTCCGCACGTGATCGACCGGCGGTGTCTGTCGCGCCACGGGCACGGGGCACCGTGAGCCCCAGGTCGAGTCGCTGGTCCATGTCCAGGCGGAAGGTGCCGTAGGGGTTGACGTCGGACCAGAACAGCGCGGTCAGGCCGCGCCGATCCTCCTCGCTCAGCCTCGATGCCCAGGCCGGTTCGGCCAGGACCTGCTGCACCAGCAGGGTGTTGACGTGCACGAGCGCGGACTGGAGCAGGTGCAGGGCGAGCATCGAGGTCTCGGCGTGCTCCTTGTCCGGGCCGGTCAGGGCGCCGTCCTTGCCGTAGTGGAGCAGGGTGTTCGCGCTGTTCCAGTTCTCCACGACCTGAAGCCCGCCGTGGATCTCCCGACGCAGGTCAGAACTGGCCAGGTAATCGCAGGCGAACACCGTACGAACTGCGCGGCCGAGTTCTTCGAGAGCCTGGCAGGTCGGGTGCTTGGGGCCGCCGCGGGTGAAGCGCCGCAGAACCTGCTCGGCCTCCGCCGTCCCGAGCCGGAGCGCGGTGGCGTACTTCACCATCTGGTCGTACTGCTGCTCGATCAGGTCCCAGCGGATCGGCCGCGTCAGGGAGGGCCCGAGTGCGGGCCAGCCGGCCAGCAGGGCGGTACCCGGCTCGTTGTCCTCGGCCACCAGGGACAACAGCCGCGCCGTGCCCACCTCGCGTAGGCGGCCGATCGTGTGGGCGCAGAACGTCTTCTCCCACTTGCCCCGCGCTGCAACCAGCGCCTTCTCAAGCCGGGTTGGGCCCGGTGGCTCGGTCTTCCGCGCCCGACACTCCACCAGCAGGGCCTCGCGCTGCCGGTCCTCCACCAGCTCGACCGGACAGGCCTCCACAGCAAGCCACTCGGCCAGCGCCTTCTCGTCTGCCACCGTCGACGGCCGGAACCCCAGGGCCTCGCGGATCTGCTTGCGGTGGTACTCGGCGGTCCGGCCCACCAGCGTGTACTTCGCGAAGTCGGTGGCCGGGACCTTCACCAGATCCGCGACATACTCCACCGCGGCCGACGGGACCTCTTCCAACACATCGGGGAACCGGCCCTCCAGCTCGAAGAACTTCAGCAACAGGCCAAAGCCAAGCCGGGTCGCCCCACTCTTGTTCGCCACCAGGTCCCAGTCGCCGTCCACCAGCGTCCAGTTCGCCAACAGCTCCTCTGGCGACCACTCTTGCCGCACGCCCCCCTTTGGCCTCGATCACTCGATCAGACCAACGACCGTGCCAAAGGGGGAAACGGGATCCGTCCAGCTACCCGCGACCTGCTTTGCGGCTGGTGTCTGAGCTAGGACTCCGGGGCCGGTACGGGGTGTCAGGCCATCGCGATGAGTGCCGTAGACCTGCTGGCGGCCCTCATCGGCCAGTGTGGCCAGCGCGCGGTCGCGCAGAAGGGCCAGCTCACGCGGGCCGGCCGAGCCTGCAGGCACTTCCTGCTCTCCAGCAGCAAGAGGGCGCGACGCCGGACGTCGAGCTGCCGGTCGGCGTGCTGAGCGATCAGTCGAGCCGCGCGTGCGGCCTCCTCACCGCCCTGTTCCGCTGTCGGCCGGCCGTAGCCATGTACGTGAGCTCCGCCTCCAGCTGCGTGAGCTCCGCCTCCAGCGCGGCAACATCGTGGTGACTCGCGATCCACGGTGGGGGCGAAGGCGCGGAACGTGCACCGACCAGGCTTCTGAGCTGCGTGGTCAGATTGTCGGTGGCTGATGTTGCAATGGGGCCACACACAGGCCGAAGTGACCCGATTGGCGACAAGTGAAAGGGAGCCGCGTGATCAGCCCACAGAACCCGGAAATCACCGCGCTGTTGCAGCGCATGGCGCACAGTATGGCCAAGGGGGCGCCCAAGGGTTGGCAGCGGGCGTCGACCTGCGCTCGTGTCGACCGGCACGGCACGAGTGGGGACGAAGCCGTCAATGTTCTCGCCGACGGCAGGCTGCGCCCCGGATCCATGCGAACGCCCAAGCAGATGCAGCAGATATTCGAGCTGGACGACACCGGGGCCGACGAGCTGGCGATCGATCTGGTGGTGTATCCCGATGGCCGGTTCGAGGCAGTGACCAGCAGGGCGGTGGTGCGCAGGTCGGGCGGTGCACTTGGAGCGACGGACCATGTCTATGTCCTGCGGCCTGACGTCCGGCCGCCCGACGCCGGTGATCTCCAGGCCGGACCTGCGAACCCCGTGCAGGCGGGGGATCCGCTGGAGGCGGTGCGCCTGCTGTGGGCGTACCTGTGCAAGCGGGCCGAGGTCTTCGGACGGGAGCCAGGACCCCTTGAGCGTTTCGGGGATGAGTTGCCCGCTCCCCGGGATGCTGAGGAGATCAAGGACCTTGAGCGGGCGCTGGGCGTGCGGCTCCCGGACGACCTGCGCGCACTGTACGCAGTGGCTGACGGTGACGGTGGGGACGGCGGTTCACGGCTCTTCGACCGCCATCCCTGGCTGCGTCTGGACCAGTTGGTCGCCCTGCACCACGCGGACCGGTGGTGGGCGGCGGGCGACACCTGGAAGGACCACACGCTCGGTTCAGTGCGCTTCGAGGGGCCCGACGGTCTGCCGCCTGCCCGGGTGCGATCCTCGGTTGATCGCCCCGGCTGGATCATCTTCGCGGAGAGTACTGGTGGCGACTTCCTGGCGGTGGACATGGACCCGGCCGAGGGTGGGCGTCCGGGGCAGGTGATCAGGATAGGACTGCATCACGACAACGGCCCTGTCTACGTGGCCGAGTCGGTGACGGAGCTGTTGCGGTTGCAGCTGGCAGCATTGGAGCGTGGCGACTACACGTGCGATCCCGACAGTGAGGAGTTGTGGATCGAGGCGGGGCTGCCGAAGCGCCGCGGCGACACCGCCGAGGGTGCGCAGAGCGGAACAGGCAGTGCAGGAGCGGCGGCAGAGGCTTCCGTGCGTCACGTGCATGTGGTCTGCGACGCTGAGCTGGCGCCGCTAGCGGAGCATCCTGCGCTGGCAGCGGTGACGGTACGGTCGGCCGAGCCGTGCTCACTGGCGCCGCTGCGGGACTGCCCCCGGCTGTACGGGCTGGATCTGTCCCGAGCCGCAGTGCGCGATCTTGAAGTGGTCACCCGGATACCGGGATTGCGGTACCTGGCGATGCGTGCGGAGCAGTGGCACGAACTCATCCAGAATGCCGGCCGCCCGCCCGGCCTGGCCGTCGCTGTGTTGGCCGACACTCCATCGCCCGGGATTCTGGCCACATGGGCGGTGAGCCTGGGCGCCGACAGCCACGACGTCCGGTGCTACACCGGCCGACTGCCGGAACACACGTAGGACAGAACCAACTTGAACGACTGAGGCGGTGGTGTCGGCGAATGCCCAGGCGGTCGGACTGTTCCGCACGGTGCGACACGCATGCCGAGGAGGGCGAGTTCGCCGTGGATGGGGCGGTAACCCCAGGCGGGGCTCGGCGGTGAGGTGGAGGACCAGGCGGCGGATCGAGGCGTGGGTGCGTGGGCGGCCGGGGCGTCGCTTGGCACTCGCACGGGCGTGGCGGTGTTTCAGCAGAAACTGACCCGCGCGGATGCGTTTTCCGGCATGCACAGGCTCGCAGAGAGCAACCGTGGGACGTGAAGATCAAGCCGATGGACGCAGGGATGAGCAAGAGCCTCCCGTCACGGTTCGGACTCCAACTGCTCCAGGTGAGCTTCCCGGCCTCCGACCTGCCGGAACTGCCCCTCCTCCCTGGACTCCGTCGCGGCCCTCGGCAAGACCCTGCTCGCCGAGGACAAGTCCATCCACCTCCTGGTCAACAACGCCGGTGTCATGACGCCGCCCGACCTGCAGACGACCGCCGACGGGTTCGAGCTCCAGTTCGGCACCAATCACCTCGGGCACTTCGCCCTCGTCGGCCACCTGCTGCCCCTGCTGCGGGCCGGGCACGCCCGGGTGACCTCGCAGCTCAGCATCGCCGCGAACCGCAACGGCATCAACTGGGACGACCTGAACTGGGAGCGGTCCTACGACGGTATGCACGCCTACAGCCAGTCCAAGATCGCCCTCGGCCTCTTCGGCCTCGAACTCCACCGGCGCAGCGAGGCCGAGGGCTGGGGCATCACGAGCAACCTGGCCCACCCGGGCATCGCGCCGACGAGCCTGCTCGCCGCCCGCCCCGAGGTCGGCCGCGCCAAGGACACCCTGGGCGTGCGCGTCATTCGTCTCCTGTCCGCCCGCGGCATCATGGTCGGCACCGTACAGAGCGCGAAGCTTCCCGCCCTGTACGCCGCCGCCTCGCCCGACTCCCGGGGTGGCGCCTTCTACGGACCCAGCGGGCCCGGGAACATGGGCGGCCCCCCTGCGGAGCAGACGCTGTACAGCCGCCTCCGCGGCACCGAGGAGGCCCAGCGGGTATGGCGGGTCTCCGAAGAGCTGACCGGCGTTCGGTTCGCGAGCTGAGAGGCGGCGCCGGGTCGTCCCGGATTGAGCGCATACCCGGCTGAACGGGCCGGCTCCTCAAGTGCCCTCAAAACTGGAAGACATCACCTTTCACGGTACGAAGCTGCCCCCCGGACTGGACGACGAACGACTCCCGTAGTCGCGTACGTAGCTGTACATCGCTTCAGTGCGTTGCAGAGAGGCAGGTGTGCGCCCGATGAAGTCCCGTGCGGTACGCGTGAGGTGGGCCTGGTCGGCGAAGCCTGCGGTTGCTGCGGCCAGGGCGGCAGTCGAATCCGGCAGGTCAGCGATTGCCGTGCGGAGCCGGCCCCATCGGCGAAGGCGGGACAGCGTGATGCCCACGTCCTGGCGGACCAGGGCGCGCAACCGCGGGGCCGACAGGCCGACCTCGATGGCGACGGAAGCGATGGGCAGGTCCGGCTCGTGCGACGTACACAGGTCGATGGCGTGGGTGACTCTCGGATCGAGTAGGGATGGTCGCCCGGCGAGTGTTCGCAACTCGGCGTATCCGGCGGTCAGGTCCACGCCGGTGCCGGGGCCGTCGGAATCTGGGGTGCCCAGCGCGGCGAGCAGGCGGCAGACCTCGCCTGCACCGAGCGCTATCGGTTCCGGGCGGGAAGGCAGCAGCCAGGGGTCGATGAACAGGGCGATGTAGGGCGAGGTCGCCGCACAGGTATGGGCCAGCTGGGGCGGAACAAGCAGTCCGGGCGCCGCCGTCACGGGCCGTCCCGGCCGGTGGAGTTGGGCGTGGCCGCCGATCGGCAGCACGGCTTTCCACGCGGGCAGCCGGTGTGGGGCGACGGCAAACGGGCGGGACTCGGCGAACATCGTCGCTTCGGGGCCGGAGGCAAAGACGATGCGGCGATCGTTTTGTTCAAGTGCCCAGGCGCGAGGTGATCGGATCATCGTGCCATGCACGCTATCGCTGCCGCCGTCTTGGCGGTGTTCCTGATCGTCACGGGGATCATGCATTTCCTGGCCCCCGGCTACTTCCGGATGCTGGTACCCCCATGGCTCCGCCGGGAGCGGCTCATCGTGGCCGTCACGGGGGTGGCGGAGGCCGTGGTGGGTGCGCTGGTGCTGGTTCCGTGCAGCAGGCCTGCTGGGGGCTGGGCCGCTGCCGCCTTGATCACCTGTTACCTGGTGTCCCACGTGGACGCGCTGCGAGGCGCGCGGCCGGACCGGCCCCGGCTCCTGGAGCGGCCGGCCGGTGCGGTGGCCCGACTGGTGGTGAACGTCCTGTACATCGCCTGGGCGGTTGCGGTGGCCAGGTCCGCGACCTGACGCCGAGCCAGCTCCGCAGTCATTGCCTCGTCGCCGTGGGCGCCGGGACGTTGGTGCCCGGACGGACGCCCTGGCGGACGGCTTGGCAGCCGAGGGGCAGGGCGACGTGATCGGGCTTCCGCCCCGCCCGGGCCCATGCATTCGTGCGGTTCAGGCCGCAGGCTTCGCCGCTTCCTCCTCTGCGGCACGGGCGAGGCGTTCGACCCAGTCCTGGTGATAGCGGTAGAGCGCACCGGGATGCTTACGGCCGATCTCCTCGAGGAAGAAGGGGCCCTGCTGTGTTTCCTCGGTCAGCACGTGACAGCCATCGTCCGTGGGCGTGATCACCCAGCCGTGGTACGCGCTCGAACCGGTTTCGTCGCCGTCGACTGTCGTCTCCCACGCGAGCCGCGTGGAGGGCTCGCACTCCGTCACGTTGAGAGTCATGGGAAATCCCACCGTCACCCGGCTGTACTTGGTGCCGAGCTCCAAAACCGACTCACCGCTCAGGATCCTGACGTGATCTTCGGGCGGGAAGTAGCTCGACCAGTTCTCGGCGTCTACGAGCAACTTCCACACCACTTCAGGTGGCGCCTTCACGTCGATATCGTTGAGCGCGTAGAGAGCCGAAATATTTGGGTCATACCGTTCGGGCCATTTCACCTTGTCATGCATCGGCTGTTTTCCTTTCTGGGCTTTGCGGAGAGTCACGTTGCGTTGTCAGCCGGAGTCGGGACCGAGTCGGGACCGAGCCGCGGTTCGTTCAGAGGTCGCCGGGAACGGCAAACCGGTAAAACACGCCGCCGACCGTCTGGATACCCATGAGCAGCCAGACCGCATTTTCGAAGTCGCGGGCGCGTGAGAGGTCTCCGACGCGCACCGGGTCGTAGCCGGCGTCGCGAATGAGGTGCTCGGTGACGTCTCGGGCTCCCTCGTCGGCGACGTACCAGTTGCTCGGCCGCACTCGCTGCTTGCGTACTTCGCCGTACAGGGCTCCGAAGTTCATGTTGAAGCCCTTGGCCACCGGAGCATGGGTGAAGGACTTCACCTCCTCGGCGTATGACGGGAAGCTGCCGTGCCGTGCAGGCATGATGTTGGTCGCATCGACCGCGATCTTCCCGTCGAGCCCTGTCACCTTGCTCAGGGCGTTCGAGATCATTGGGCCGGGTACGGCGACCAGGACGGCGTCCGCGTCCGAGGCATCCCCGCCGTCGCGGCCCAGCTCTTCGACCTCATGGCCTGCTGCCCGCCACAGGGCGGCCAGTCCTCCGCCGACCATTCCTCTTCCGATCGTGACGATCTTCATTCTGTGTCTTCCCTCAACTGGATGCTGACGTATGCCGGTTGTACGCGGATGACGGTTCACGCACGGCTGACGGCCACCGAATTTCTGACGGCGTCCAGACCGGCGGCGTGCGGAACAATGGGCTCGTATCCGAGCTCGGCCACCGCCTTGCCGGTCCGCAGGGTGCACTGCTGCCCGAGGAACCAACGAGCGGGAACGGGGACCTCGCGAGCGGCGGTCTCGGCGTCCAGATCGGGGATCGGGATATCGACGCCATAGATCTCGAACTGGGTCTCCAGGAACTCGCGCAGGGTGACGCGGTGCCGGTCAGTGACGAAGTAGGCCTGACCTGGTCGGCCACGCCGCCATCCGAGCATGAGCCCTTCGACGGCGTTCTCGACGAATGTGACGTCAGTTGTGTGCCGGCCGCCGCCGATCCAAGCGAACTGCCCTGCCTTTGCCGCCGCTACCAAGCTTTCGACGAGCAAGCTGTCGGGACCCCAGACGAACCTGGGGCGAATCGACACCGTGGCGAAGTCCGGGGTGTTCGCGTCGAGCACGATCTTCTCGGCCACGGCCTTCACCGCACAGTAGGCGGCTTCCGAGTCGGGCCGCAGCGGCGCGGTCTCGTCGACGTCCACGAGCGGGGTACCGGCGAGGAGTGCCGCTTCGCTCCCGCAGTGGACGAACCGAGGAACCTGCGCGTAGCGGGCCGCCTCGACGGCTGCCTGGGTGCCGCGAACCGACACAAGCTCATGACGCTGACGATCAGCGGTGATATCCGTCTCGGCAGCTAGGTGGAACACCACGTCACTGCCCCTCACATCGTTCCGCCACGTGGTCGCGTCGGCCAACTCGCCCCGCACGGGCTCCGCACCCAGCTCCGAGACCTTTGCGGCCGATACCTCACTTCGCACCAGAGCAGCCACCGAGTGCCCTTCGTCGAGAAGCCGACGTACCAGCACCTGGCCGATGAACCCCGAACCGCCGGTGACAAACACCTGTGCCATGAACCTCTCCTTCGCTCTGCGTGAGCCCCCTCGCCTGCTTTGAGCGAGAAGGTGTCGTAGATCAGAGCAATCAGGGATCCACAGGTCTTCCCTTCGCTCCACTCATGCTTTGAAGGGTTGCGATAAAATTTTTGGATGGCTTCTCTCCGGGCACTGGAGTGTCTTGTCGCGGTCGCGGACTCCGGATCGATCACGCAGGCCGCACTGCTGCTGCACTCCTCGCAACCCGCTGTCTCTCATCAGCTCGCTTCGTTGGAACGCGAGACCCGAACGGTCCTGCTTCGCCGCGAGCCCCGCGGCGTCAAGCTCACTCCCGCCGGGCGGGCCGCCGTCGCGGATGCCAGACGAGCGATCGAAGCGGCCGCATCTGCGGTGAGGTCGGCGCGTGCAGTGGGTCAAGCGGCCGGAGGAGCCCTGCGGTTGGCCTGTGCGCAGAGCCTCACGGTGCCGCTGCTCGCTGCGGTCATTCGCCAGTGGCATCGCCGCTACCCAGAGGTCGCGATCACGCTGCGCGAATCCACGGCGATGGACGAGGCGCTCGGCCTCGTCGACTCCGACGAAGTCGACGTGGCGGTGCTGACCGCTCCCTCGGCCGGCCGATTCACGATCACCGCCGTCGCCGAGGAGGAGATCGTGTTGGCGGCACCCACCGACCACCCGCTGGCCGCGCAGTCGGCCGTACGCCTTGAGGACCTTGACGGTGCGCCGCTCGTTCACTTCGCACCGGACAACGGCCTCAGCGCTTGGCTCGACCAGTCCTTCGCCCGCGCCGGAGTCCACCCGGAGACGGTGATGAGGACATCGGTAACCGCGGCGGCCCCCCAGCTCGCCGCTGCTGGTCTGGGAATCGCCGTGTGCCCCGTGAGTGCGGTCAGCCATGGGTTTCCGGGAGCAGTGCGATCGTTCTCTCCGCGGTGGGTCAGGCAGCTGGTGGCGGTCACGTCCGCGGAACCGGATCCGCTCGTCGCACGCTTCATCGGCGACCTGCGCACCCACGGCCTGCGTGTGCCTCGCGGTGTACGCACTCAGCTCGCACAGGACGATGCCGGTGGTCGGGTGCCTGGCCGCTAGGGGGGGAGTGACGTCGACCGGGGTCGACGGCTGGTCACGGTGTCTGGTGCAGCGGCAGACGCAGGTGGAGTTCGTAGCCGCCGTCCGAGGTCGGGGTGGCGGTGACGGTGCCGCCCAGGAGTTCGGCTCGCTGGCGCAGTCCGGCCAGACCGTGGTGGGCGCCGGGCAGGAGCAGCGCGGGCCGGGTGGGCACGCTGTTGGTGACGGCGGCGTGCAGGAGGTCGTCCTCCTGCCGGATGCGGATGACGGCCGTGGCGCCGGGCGCATGCTTGCGGACGTTGGTGAGGGCTTCTTGCACAGCGCGGTAGACGGCGCGTTGGATCGGTGGGGGCAGGGCGTCGGGCAGGTCGGTGTGCAACCGCGTCTCGATGCCGCTGGTGTCGACGAGGCGCTGCAGGTCGGCCAGGGAGGGCTGGGGGGTCAGTTCGGCGGGACGGCTGCCGGCTGCCCTGAGGACGCTGACCATGTGCCGCAGCTCCTCCAGGGTCTGCACGCTCAACTGTCTGATGGTGGTGGCGGCCTCGCGCGCCGCGGCGTCGGGAGTGGCGACCTGGAGCGCTCCGGCGCGTACCGCGATCAAGCTGACCTGGTGGGAGACCACGTCGTGCATCTCCCGGGCGAGCTGGGCACGTTCCTTGGCCAGCACGCCCTGCGCAAGCAGCTCACGCTCGTGCTCGCGGGCCCGGGAGATCTCGACGAGCCGCAGCGACAGCTCACGGCGGGCCTGGACGAGCTGGCCGAGGAAGACCGGCGCGGTGGCGGTGGCCAGGCTGTACGTGACAGTGACGAGGTCGGAGGAATCGGAGAAGTCGGTGAACTCCGGTGCGGGCCAGTTCCAGTGGGTGAGGTCGCAGGCGGCCAGAGTCAGCGCGCAGGCCGCCAGGAGCAGTCGGTGGCGGTTGAGGGAGGCCAGGGAGTACAGCGCGGCCAGCGGCGCGAAGATCGCGTCGCTGACCAGGGCGGCGGGCAGCGTGAGCAGGAAAGCAGGCAGTGGCACATGGCGGCGCAGTGCCAGAGCCGCGGTGGCGAGCAGGGCGGCGCCTCTGCGCAGCGGTTCATCCGACTGCTCGTTCACCCAGATGTCCAGCAGAGAGACGACCATGAGCAGGGCGTCCAGTACCGGCGCGGGTATCCGACGGTCCCTCACTTCTCCTCCCGTGGGTCCGGTGCCTTGAGCAGGCCGGCGCGTTCGGCAAGGAGGGCGGCCTGGACGCGGCTGACGACCTGCAGTTTGGACAGCACGGCGCTCACATGGTCCTTGACCGTGCCGGTGCTCAGGTGCATCCGCGCCCCGATGGCGGCGTTGGACAGTCCTTCGGCGATCAGGACCAGCACGGCGCGTTCCCGGTCGCTCAGCTCCCGGACGCGGTGCATCGCGGCCTGCTGGGGGCCGCTGTCGAGGTAACCGTGCACGACGGTACGGGTGACGGAGGAGGACAGTACGACGCCGCCTTCAGCCAAATTGCGTACCAGCAGGGGGAGTTGTACCGGGTCAGTGTCCTTGAGCAGGAAACCGGCCGCCCCCGAGCGCAGGGCAGCGGCCACGTATTCGTCCATGTCGAACGTGGTGAGCATGGCCACCACCGGCTTCTCGGCAAACTGCCGCAGTTGGGCAAGGACCGTCAGTCCGTCCACGTCCGGCATCCGGATGTCAAGGAGCACCACATCCGGGCGCAGCTCCTCGGCCGTCTGCACCGCTTGGCCGCCGGCGACCGCGGCCACCACTTCGATGTCGTCGGCTGCGGACAGGATGTGCTCGAAGCCTGTTCGGACCAACGCTTCGTCGTCGACCACCAGTACGCGAATCACGTGCGTCCCCCTTATCGGCTGTCGACGTGGGACTGCTTGAGGATTCGTACCACGCAGGGCGGCGCCCGGAAGTTCCTACGGCGCTTTATCCGCTGGGCGACGGAAGGCATCCAGCCGGTCGGCTGGAGGACGGTGGCCACTTGCCGGATAGGCCCGGACGCGGTGCGTCGTCAGCCTGAAAGTCATGACACACCAAGCGCCCTTGGTCCCCGCACCCGCCGTAACGCAGCCCTTACCGCAACCGGACCGGCCGCTTAGCGCCGCCCGTCCGCTCTCGGCCGGCCGCCTCATCGGCATCGACCTCGCACGCGGCCTGGCAGTCTTCGGCATGTACGCCGCCCACGTCGGCCCCGAACCGACGATCGGCGGACCGCTGGGCTTTGTCGCCGAACTGGCCCGCGGACGCTCCTCCGCACTGTTCGCGCTGCTCGCCGGGTTCTCCCTCGTCCTCATCACCGGCCGCCCGCAGCCGCACACCGGTCGGCCCGGGCGGCAGGCCGCGGGCCGCATCGTCATCCGCGCACTGATCCTGATCGCCGGGGGCTATGCGCTGACCGCCCTGGACACCGACGTCGACGTCATCCTCTCCTTCTACGGACTGCTCTTCCTGCTCCTGCTGCCGCTCCACCGGCTGCCGGCCCGCACCCTGGCACTGCTGGCCGCCGCCACCGCGTTGGTCATGCCGGTGATTCTCTACGCGATCCGGCGGGCCCTCTACGACGGTGACTGGGGCGACACGCTCATTGCCGCGGACCCCCTCGCGCGCCTGAGCGACACCGACGGCCTGCTGGAGCTGCTGTTCACCGGCGAGTACCCGGTGCTCACCTGGATGCCGTTCATGCTCACCGGGATGGCGCTCGCCCGCCTCGACCTCACCCGGGCCCGCATCCGTACCGGCCTTGCATGGACCGGCGGCGCCCTGGCCGTGCTCGGCTACGGCGGCTCCTGGCTGGCTCTGCACTTCGTCCCGCACGCCCGCGCCACCATCGCGGCTGCCACCGACGGCGACGGTGCGGCCTCCGCCTGGTGGTCGGACACCGTCGGCTACCTCAACGACGACACCCCCGCCGCCTGGCTGCTGGTGGGCGCGCCCCACAGCCAGACCACGTTCTCCATCCTCGGCAACACCGGTGTCGCCCTGCTCGTGGTGGCCGCCTGCGTCACCGCCGCCGCCCGGATGCCGCGCCTGACACGACTGGCCCGGCCGGTCGCCGCCGTCGGCATGGTCGCCCTGACCGCGTACGTCGCCCACATCGTCGCCATCCGCATGATCGGCATGGACGAAGCGACCGGCCCGGCCCTGATCGCGCTGGCCGAGTTCATCGGGGTCGCCATGCTCCTGGCGACCCTCTGGACGCGGTACGTGCGCCGCGGCCCGCTGGAGTACCTGCTGTACAGCGCCACCCGCATCACCCGCCACATCAAGTGACCTCCCCCCGGCGTGCCGCGCCCCGTGTCAGCCGCACGGGGCGCGGGAACGCCTGTCCTCCCTCAGTGAGCGGGGTTCGTGCGGAGGTGGGCGGCGCCCGAACGCACCGCCCACCCGAAGACCGCGAAAGCGGCGACGCCCACCACGACCGAGTCGTACGGCGCCGGAAGCCGTCCGGAGCCACCGAAAGTGCCGAGCCACGACAACAGGGTCAGTGCCGCCAGGTGGAACACGAGCCAGGCGCCCTGACGCAGTTCCTCCGCCGGGGGACTGCCTGCAGCCGTCCTGCGTCGTTGCAGCAGGAACAGCGGCACGCCGGCAAGGACGAGAGGCAGGGCGATCCGCAGGTCGTCCCAGCCCGACCAGTAGACGAACTCGGTCGCCACGACGAAACTGACCGGTGCGATCCAGCGCACGCCCGGCATGTGGCCGTCCGGGAGGGGCACGCCACGCTCCCTGTCGTGTGCCCGGAAGGACGCCACGGCCACCGCCGAGGCGGCGTAGATGATCAGGTACATGTCTCCCATCACGCTCACGATGTCCTGCCAGCCGCCGAACGGCAGCATGAACACGATGATGACCGCGAGGTTGAGGACCAGGGCGCGGCGTGCGATGCCGGAGCGGGGATCGATGCGCATGAAGAAGCGGGGCAGCAGACCGTTCTTCGAGAGGGCGTAGGTGTGGCGGGCGTCGATCGCGACGCCCACGTAGGCGGAGCCGCCGGGGGAGACCACCGCGTCGGCGTAGAGCAGTGTGGCGAGCCAGTGCAGGTTGAGGACGAGAGCGAGCTGACCGAACGGCGACTCGAAGTTGACCCCCTGCCAGCCGTGCGCGAGCAGCGAGTCGGGCACCGTGTAGAGGAAGGCGAGTTGGAGCCCGAGGTAGACAAGGACCGCGAGGCCGATTCCGGTGAGGACGGCGGCGGGTACGTTGCGGCGCGGATTGCGGGCTTCTCCGGAGAAGTCCAGAGGGGCCTGGAACCCGTTCACGGAGTACACGATGCCGCCGCCGGCGAGTGCGGTGAGGCAGGCCGCGTACCCGTACGGGGCGAACCCGCCGTGGTCCGTGAGGCGGCCCGAGTGGGTGCCGGAGAGGAACAGGGCGGCCACCGTGAGCACCGGGACGACGACTTTGAACACCGACACCAGATTGTTCATGCGGGCGAACAACCGCACCGCGAACCAGTTCAGCGCGGTGAGCAGCACGCTCAGTGCGGCGGCGACGCCCAGGCCCGACGCGGTGAGGCTGCCGCCGTCGTAGAGCCCGGGCACGTAGTGGGCGGCGTACTGCATGATCGCGCTGATCTCTGCCGCGGTGCCGCCCACGGAGAGCATGACGGACCAGCCGACGACCGTGCCGACAAGGCGGCCGTTCGCGTAAAGCGGCCAGCGGACCGTGCCGCCGCCTTCCGGCCTTGTGGCGCCGAGTTCGACCATGACCAGGGCCACCAGCGCGCAGAGCAGGCCGGCCGCGATCCAGGAGAGCAGCGCGGCGGGTCCTGCGGTCTGGGCGGCGTACATGGCGGCGAACAGCCAGCCCGAGCCGAGGATGTTGGAGAAGCCGATCGCGGTCAGTGCCCAGAACCCCAGGTCCTTGCGCAGACGGCTCTCCTCGGCGCGGACGTCCGGGGAACCGGCAGTCTTCGCCGGCATTTGCTGCGCCACGTGGCAAACCTCCTCGACGATCACGGACCCACGGGGGTCAGCGTGCCACGCGGCACGTCGCGTGTGCCGAAGCGCGGCCCGTCCCGCGCCGTCGGGTAGGCCGCGTACGTGGGTTGTCGGCGCGCAGGACCGCTGCGCGGAGCCACGGGCGCCCCAGGGGCGCGTCGAAGACGAAGGCCACCCGGTTACATGCTTCGACCATCGCATCGCCGCCCTCATCGCCCTCGACGGTGTCTACGACCTGGGCGACATGGCCATCGACCTCCTGTCCCTCGACCGCGCCGAGGCCGAACGGCGGCTGCGCGCCGACCGGGATCCCGAGCTCGACGCCGCCGTGGATGCGGCCGTGGCCGCCGGTCCCAAGATCCGCTGGGTCGTCGACCAGGGGATGTACGTCATGGGCGCCGACACCCCGCGCGGGCTCTTCGCCACCTTCCTCGACTATCACCTGCGCGACGGCATCGCCCAGAAGGTCACCTGCCCCACCCTGGTCTGCTCGGCCGCGGACGACGTGTTCTTCGAGGGGCAGCCCGAACTGCTCCACGAGCACCTGACCTGCCCGAAGACGCTGCTGGAGTTCACCGACGTACTGGGCGCGGACGCGCACTGCCAGGCCGGCGCCCAGCGCCTTGCCTTCGCCCGCGTGTACGACTGGCTGGACGACGTCCTGACCGAAAGCGCCTGAGAATCGATGGGGCCAGGACTCCGTCCACCAACGCCGCCCGGCCGCCGCCGTCAGTAGGGCACCGTGTCGCAGTAGGTCTCCGCCCAGGCGGAAGCGCCGTGCTTGTTCGCCGCGCGTACCGTTACGCAGATCTCGTCACCGGAGTACGGGCCCTTGATCGTGTAGCTGGTGTTGCCGGTGGAGTAGATGGTGTCGACGTTCTTCTCGGTGAAGTTGCTGCCCTTGTTGGTGTAATGGACGTCGTACTTGGTTGCCCGGGAGACCGCCGGCCAGCTCATTTTGATCGGCATGTCGCACGCGCCGACACAGGAGTTGGTGTACACCGCCTTGTAGCTCTTCATGGCAGGCGGCCGTGAGCCGGTGGACGAGCCGCCGGAGCCCGACGAATCTCCGCCGTCCGAGCCCGAGGAGCCCTCCGACCCCTTGGAGCCGGATCCGTCACTGACGTCGGTGCCGTCACTGTCGGAGCCGCTGTCGCCGACGGCTGAACTGCCTTCACTCTCCTTTGAGTTGGGCTCACCAGCCCCGTTCTTGTCGTCCTGCCCCTTCTTGTCGTCCTCGCCCTTATCGTCGTCCCCGCCCTTCCCCTTCCCTCCCTTGGAAGGTGAACTGCCGGGCAAGTGCGGCGATGTGCTGCCACCAGGAGTGGCACTTGCGCTGTTGCCCGGCGGCCGGGCGTGTGTACCGTCCCCGTCGCCACTTCCAAAGGGTTGGATCAGGGCGACCGTGCCGCCGCCGACGGTGATGACGGCGACGATGGGCAGCACGATGAGCTTGCGGCGCCGGCGAGGCCGCTGTTCGTGCTCCGGCCCCCGCAGTGTGGCGCTGTTGTCTTCCGGGACGTCTCCGGGAGGCCCGTCCTTCGGACGCAGCCCGATGGTGGCCAGGTCCACGGGCTCCTCCCGCAGCGGTTCCGCCTCGGCGTCGAGCAGGCGTGCCGACTGCTGAGCGAGGTGCGCCACGACGCCGGCAGGCAGCCAGACGCCGGGCGCGGCGCGGGGGAGTGTCCGCTCCGGATCCTCCAACAGCCCGTCGACGTCCGGCCGTTGGTCGACTCCCTTCGTCAGGCACCGGGTGATGAGCGCCCGCAGCGAGGCGTCCTCGACCCGCGTCAGATCGGGCTCGCCCTCCACGATCTGGAACATCACCGCGTGCTGATTGCTTGCCCCCTGCCCGAACGGCAGCTGCCCGGTCGCCGCGTACGTCAGCACGCACCCGAGGGTGAACACGTCACTCTTGGCCCCCGCCCGCTGCCCGCGCACCTGCTCCGGCGACATGAACCCGGGCGAGCCGATGGCCATCCCCGTACTGGTCAACAAGGACTCGACGGACGTCTCGAGCGCCCGAGCGATCCCGAAGTCGATGACCTTGGTGCCGTCCACGGTGAGCATCACATTGGACGGCTTCAGGTCGCGGTGCACGATCCCGGCGCCGTGAATGTCCTTCAGCGCCTTCAGCAGTCCGTCGGCGAGTGCGTGCAGGGACGCGGTCGGCAACGGGCCGTGCCGCCGCACGACTTGCTCGAGCGAGAGCCCGGGAACGTACCCCGTGGCGACCCACGGCGGTTCGTCGCCCGGACCCGCGTCGAGCACCGGCGCGGTGTACTGCTCCCCGACCTTCCGCGCCGCCTCGATCTCCCGCCGGAACCGTTCCCTGAAGTGCTCGTCGGACACGTGCTCTTCGTGCACCACCTTCACGGCCACGGTCCGCCCGCTGTCCGACCGCGCGAGGAACACCCGCCCCATGCCACCAGCGCCGAGCCGCCCGAGCAGCAGATACGGCCCGATGCGTGAGGGGTCGCCGACCGCGAGCGGCTTGATACCCCCGTCGGCCCTGTCGTCCCGCTCGTCGCGTACGTCCCCGTTCGTACCGCTCATGATGCTGTGGCTCCCCGACTCTTCCTGCCTGGTCAACGGCGTAACTCCGATGAGAATAGGCGTTGTTGATGTAACTGGTGCAAGTGAGGGACGCGTTGCCGGAGGGGACGGTTCTCAGCGGCATCAGCGAAGTGCGTCCAGCCGGTTCTGGGCACAGCGACGCACGCGTTCCTCTGCAGGCCTCGTCTCGGAGGCTTCGTGAGCCGGCGGTTTCAGCGGCTACTTCCAGCCACTGAGCTTCGCCAGGACGGTCCGTTTGATCGATCATTTTCACGCTCTTGACGCCCGCTTCACGTCCGGGCAACATCCATCTCACTCATCAAGCGATAAGAGTTATCAGACAATGAGAACCCTTGGTGAGTGGCAAGGAGGCCACACATGCGTGTCGCAGTGCTCGGACTGGGCGAAGCCGGAAGTCTGTATGCGAGCGGATTCCAGGGGAGCGGCTGGCGGGTGGCCGGATATGATCCCGGGGACGTTCCCACGCCGGAGGGCGTGGAACGCGCGGACAGCGTCCGTGCCGCGGTCCAGGGATGTGACCTGGTGCTGGGTCTGACGGGCGGGAAGGTCGCCTCGGCAGTCGCCCGCGAGGCGGCCCCGCAGCTGGCAGCCGGCACCGTCTTCGCCGACATGAATGCGGCGGCGCCCCAACTGAAGCGGGAGATCGCCCAAGTGGTTGAGGAGTCGCCGGGGGTCGTCTTCGCGGATGTGTCGGTGATCGGTTCGGTGCCGACCTACCGGCACCGCACCCCGCTGGTCACGAGCGGGGCGGGCGCCGCGCAGGTGGCTGCCCACTTCGGCACGCTGGGAGCGCCGGTGGAGGACCTGGGCGCGGAGCCCGGTGCGGCTTCGGCGCGCAAGCTGCTGCGCAGCGTTTTCATGAAGGGTTTGGGCGCGATCATCACGCAGACCGTGGAGGCCGGCCGCGCGGCCGGCGACGAGAAGTGGGTGCGGGAGCAGATCGCGGCCGAACTCGCGAGCGGCGAGAGCACCCTGGACCGCTTGTACCAGGGGACGGCGCGGCACGGGGAGCGGCGGGCCTTCGAGGTGGCGGCTGCCGCAGAGCTGATGGCGGACCTGCGTCTGGACGCGGAGCTGACCCGGGCGATCAGTCATGTGCACACCCTGGCCGCCAGCCCGGCCGGGCTGAGCAGCGCGCCGCTGGTGAGCGACGAGCTGCTGGCCGCACACGCGGACATCGCCACGGCGAACATCGGTGACGCCGTCGACAGGCTGTCCCTCGCCGACTCCGCGATCCGGCCGCTGTGGGCGGGCGCGCGGGTGATCGGGCGGGCATTGACGGTGTGGACGCGGGCCGGTGACAACAAGGCCATCCACGAGGCCATCAAGATCGCGCAGCCGGGCGACCTCATCGTGGTCAACGGCCAGGGCGACACCTCGCGGGCGCTGATCGGCGAGCTGATCGCCGAGCGGGCCAAGGCGAAGGGCGTGGTCGGCATGGTCCTTGACGGCGCCGCGCGGGATGTGGACGTGCTGGCTGAGATCGGCTTCCCTGTGTGGGCGCGGGCCCTGTCCCCGGCCGGGCCGTACAAGTTCGGTCCTGGGCATGTGAACGTGCCGGTGGCCGTGGGCGGCCTGGTGTGCCGCCCTGGCGACGTGGTCGTGGGCGACAGTGACGGCGTCGCTGTCGTCCCCGCCGAAGAGGCCGCGAAGGTGCTGGCCCAGGCACGGGCGGTGGAGGCCGACGAAGCCGGACGCCGCGCCGCCATCCGCGCGGGCGCCGTCCCCTCCGGAGGTGCCTCGTGACCGCGATCTGGGCTCTGGTCTGCTACATCGCGGCCATCATCGTCTGGAACTCCGCGCTGAAGCGGAACATCGGCGAGGCGATGCTCGTCGGGTTCGTCGTCACCGGCGCCTTCGCCGGCGGCGACATCGGCTCGGTGATGTGGCACAGCCTGGCCGAAGCGATGCAGGAGGAGGTGACGTTCGCGGCGCTCGCCTTCGTCTTCATGAGCTATCTGCTGGCAAGCACGCCAGTCCTCGACCACCTCCTTGACATCCTCAACTCGCTGCTCGGACGGCTGCGCGGCGGCCCGATCTACACCTCGACCGTCGCGGCAGGTGTGTTCGGCGCGATCGCGCACGTCGGCGCCGCCGTGACGGCCGCCGTCGGCTCGGTGACGATCCCGTGGATGAAACGCTCCCAGGTCAGCGGGCATCTCGCCGCCACCGTGGCGGCGGGCGGAGCAGGGATGGGGATCACCTTCCCGTTCTCCTCCACCATGTTCATCCTCATGGGCTCGGCGGGCGTCGCGTCGGTGGTCTCCACGGACGAGGTCGTCGTGCCGCTGTTCATCGGCGGGTTGTGGTGTCTGCTCGTACGGCTCATCGCCGCGTTCGTGATGATCCGCAGGCACGGTATCCAGGCGGCCGACAGCAGCGAGGTCCAGCCGCTGCGCCGCAGTCTGGGCGTGGGCTGGACCAGCCTGATGCTGTTCGGCGGGATCGTGATCCCGCTGCTGCTCACCCGCGGCCCGCTGGCCGGGGCCCTCGGTTCCTGGCTCGACGGCGTCAAGATGTCGGACGCGATCAGCCTGATCACCTGGATACCGGTGCTGATGGTGGCGATCGTGCTGGTCCTGGGCCGTCGTCACCTGCCGAAGTCCGGCAAGGGCTGGTGGGATCTCCTCGGCGGGGCCGCGCCGAAATTCGGCGTCCTCGGCGTCACCATCGTCGGCGCCTTCTCCGCGGCCAACGCGCTGGGCGAACTCGGGCTGCCCGCGCAGCTCACCGAGCTGCTCGGGAACGTGGACGCGCCGCTGTGGGTCCTTGCCCTGGTCGTCGGCGTTCTCGTGGTCGCGGTCGCGATCCCGCTGACCGGCAGCGCGACGATGGCCGCCATCGGCCCGGTCGCCGTCTCGGCACTGATCGGTGCCGGGGTCGAACCGGCCACCGCCTGCGTCGCCGCGCTCATCTTCGCCTCGACCGAGGGCGCATCGCCACCGTCCGGGGCGCCGATCTACGTGGCCAGCGGCATCGCGGGCGTCGACCCGGCACGGACCTTCGTACCGCTGCTCGGCTACTACTGCATCCCGATCCTGCTCATCGGTGTCGCTGTGGCGACCGGTGTCCTGCCCGTCTGACCCGAGGAGAGACGTGCCATGCCCACCCGACTGTTTCCCTTCCTTTTCCGGCTCAGCGTGATCGCCTTCCTCATCGGGGGAGTGGTGATCGTCCTCGGCCAGGCGGCGGGGATCGCGCTGGGTGACGCTGCCTGGGTGACCGCGGTCGAGGAGCACGCAGGACCGCCCACCTGTATCGCGGCCAGCGTCAGCGGCCTGATCGCCTTCCTGCTCTCCTACGTGAAGAAGCCGCAGCAGGCCGAGTCATCCGCGGAGCCCCAGTCGGCCGGGGCGGCCGGAAAGTAGGCGGCATCCCTGAGGCCGCCTACTCACCATCTGATAACTCTTGTCGGGCAACGGCACACCCGGTGTCGCTGCCCGAGCCCGCAGGAGTTCCGTCCATGGCCACCACCCCCGCCAGCCCGATGCGTTCGGTCGACAGGGCCTTCGACGTGCTGGGCGTCCTTGAGGACGCCCGCCACCCGCTGCGCCTGAGCGACGTCGCCCGCCGCGCAGGACTGCATGTGGCCACTGCCCAGCGCATCCTCAACGTCCTGGTCGAGCGCGGTTATGCGGCCAAGGAGGACACCGGCTATCTCGCCGGTCCCGCCGCCGTCGCCACCGCGCACGCCTTCCTCGTCAACAACCGGCTCAGCCCCGTCGCCATGCCTGTCCTGCAGGAACTCGCCGCCACCACCAGCCTCACCCCGACCCTTTTCGTCCGGGTCGGTGCCGCCCGCGTCCCTGTCGCCCGGGTCGAGGGCCGAAACCCACTGCGCTACCAGCTGCCCATCGGCGACAAGCTTCCCCTGCACCTCGGCGCCGGAAAAGCGCTGCTCGCCTGGCTCTCCGAGGACGAACAGGCCGGTCTTGTCGCCGCCGCCACCCCGTTCACCCTCGCCTCCGGCAAGCAGATCACCGCCGAAGACCTCACCACCGAACTCCGTAAGGTACGCGCCGACGGCTACGCCCTCTCGTACAGCGAGCGCGTCCTGGACGTCACCTCCGTCAGCGCCCCGATCCTGCAGGGCGACACCCTGCTCGGCGCTGTGAGCATCGTCGGCTCAAGCACCGACCTGCCCGAAGGCGAGTACCCGCGCGTCATCACCGAAGTCCGCCGCGCCGCGGAGGCCATCGCCGCCCGCTGCCCCTGACCGAAAGCCCCGCCCATGCCGCTGCCCACCTACCAGGAACTCCTGAAGCGCACCGACGCTCCGGCCGGCTCCAGCTGGCACCTCTTCACCGGCCAACCGGAGCGCGGCATGGCCGAGTTCGCCGGACCGGAGCAGGTCCGGCGGGCCGCCGCATGCGTACGCGAGGGCCGCGCGATCAGCCTCGACTACGCGCTCGACGCCTTCGACCCGCCCATGGCCAAGGCCCGGGGACTGCCCGAGCACCGCATCACGGCCAAGCACTCCGAGGCCCGCGACGACGTCCTGGACAACTTCCACCTTCAGGCCACCACCCAGGTCGACGGCCTGCGCCACCGGCGCGCCTCCGGCCACGGCTTCTACAACGGCGTCCCCGACGAGGAGATCGTCCCGCGCGGTCCGCGCCTCGGCGTCCAGCTGTGGGCCCAGACCCCTCTGGTCGGGCGTGGCCTCCTCGTCGACATCGACGGCCACCTGCGTGGCCAGGGCACCCCGCTCGACCACGCCACCGGCCCCGCCCTCACCCCGGACCACATCGAGGCCGCTCTCGCCGCCCAGAACTGCCGCGTCGAACACGGCGACCTCGTCCTCGTCCACACCGGCTGGGCCCACTGGTTTCTGACCGCGGACGCCGCCACCCGGGCCGAGGCCCGCGAGGCCCGCCGAGCCACCGGCTTCGCCCAGTCCCGCGCCTTCCCCGCCTGGTGCTGGGACCACCACATCGCCCTCATGGCTACCGACACCTTCGCCGTCGAGGTGCTGCCCACCCTCCCCACCAGCGACTTCCTCACATCGGCACCAGAGGACGACGGCATGATGCACCAGGAACTGATCGCCAAACTCGGCCTGCCCCTGGGCGAGTTGTGGGACCTCGCCGAGCTGGCGGCCGACTGCCGGGACACCGGGCGCTGGGACAGCCTCGTCACCGTCAAGCCGCTGCACCTGACGGGCGGGGTCGGCTCCCCGGCGAACGCGACGGCGTTGCGCTGACGGCGTTCACGCCAAGGCGGCAGGATCCGCCGACCCGCCGGGCAGTGTCGACCAACGGCGGAGGAGGGCGGCGGGCTCAGCTTCGTGTCGGGGGAGCCCTTCTCCGAGAAGACCGAACCTGCGTTCAAGGCAAGCGTGATGGGGTTCATCGACTCGGTCGACACGATGATTCTCGGCGCGAACATCTACGCCCAGTCCAAGGACTACTGGCCGAACGCCGAGGAGCAGGGGGAGTACGGCGAGAAGCTCAACCACCTCACCAAGTTCGTCGTCTCGTCGAAGCGGCAAGGGAACGCGTGTTTTCGAGGACGGGCAAGACCTGAAGCTGGTCGAGGCCACCTCGTTCGAGAACGGCCTGGCGCTTCTGCGCTACGAGATCAAAAAAATAATCAGCACGCTACGGAGCGGCATGGCGCTACGGGACCCGAGTGCCGCGCGGTGTTCAGGGGTAGAGCGAGGTGGACCAGCGAACCGGAGAGAGCCATCAGGCTTGTGGTGCGCAAGGAGAAGGGGCGACGACGCCATGAACAGATCCGTCTCGAAGGGCTCGGTCCGTATGGGCCTCGCGCTGGGCACAGCCCTGGTGTCGACCGTGCTCTGCGCCGCGGCGAGTGCGGCTGTGCCTGCGAACGCGAGCGGCGTCACGGGAACCGCCTCCGTCGCGCGCGCGGATGCCGAACGCGCCTGCCCCATCGTGTACTTCGACCTGGGCGAGACCCTCGTGCACACCGCTGAAGAAGGAAGCACCGGCTACCAGCCCGGCGCGGCCTCCTATCTGCGGGCCCTGCGCGAACGCCACATCAGAGTCGGCCTGATCACCAATGTTCCGTCCTCCTGGGGCGCGACCGACGCCGAGCGTGCCGCCAGGCTGAAGAAGGAGGTCGACGCCACGTGGCAGGGGCCCGCGCCCTTCGCCTGGCAGGACTTCGGCGACCGGATCCTCACTCCGCGCACCGAGGCTGAACGCAAACCGGCTCCCACCCTCTGGCAGCGTGCGAAGGCCGACTCGGGCCGCTGCCGAGTCGTCTACCAGGCGGAGACGGCCGAGGAGGTCACCGTGGCCTCCTCGTTGGGCTTCGTGCCGTACCAGGTCGGCCGGCCCCACCTGCCCGCGTTCCTCCCGGTCCAACTGGTCGAACTTCTCGGTCATCGGCCCCGCTGATCGACGTCCGCGTGCGCCGGGGTGTCAAGTGCATCCGAGGGGGACGTTTCCTGACTTTTCTTCACCAGCCCGCTGCGCAACAGGAGTTGGAAGGCCCCGAGCAGTACCGCCGCCGCGAGCGCGCTGTGCCACAGCAGGGCGTCCAGGTGCCCGGCGGAGAGATAGGCGCCCGCGGCGACCGCGGCCAGTGCGCACACCCCGCGGTCCACGATGCTCTCGACCGAAAGGAGCGTGGCGCGCGGGGCGTGCGGGGGCACCGCGTCGTTCACCAGCTTGCGCTGGATGGGGTACGCGAAGCCGGTCGCGGCGGCGAACAGGCAGAGCAGCGCGACGACGGTCCACGGCCCGCCGAGCGTCATGGCCGCCAACGTGCCAGCGAGCGCGAGGCTGAGAATCGAGACCCAGGCGACCGGTGGCAGACGACGGCTCAGCCACTGGGGGCGGGCCGATGCCACCGCCTCCGCCACCGTCATCGCGGCAAGGACCCCGCCGTGCGAGGCCTCTGCGATGCCGTGGTCGAGCAGGATCGGCTGGAAGAGGTTGACCTGGCAGATCCGGGACAGCGTGAAGACAGCCACGCCCTGCACCATCACCAGGGCCAGCCACCGCGAGGAGGCGACAAGGCGCAGTGCGGAGCCCGCGTCCCGCAGGAAAGCACCGCCCCTGCGTCCTCCGTCCGACCGCTCGGCCGCCTTGCCCGGACTGCCGCCAGGCCCCGCGAGCCGTGGCAGCGCGACGGCGCAGGCGAGGGAGCCCGCCGCGCTGGCGGCGCTGAGCACATATGGAGCCGAGTGGGCGACTGCCATCAGGGGCCCGACCAGCGGCCAGCACACGACCTTCGCCGCAAGGCCCAGGGCCCGTGCGGTGCCCTCCGCCTTCAGGTATTGCTCGTCGCACTTCTCGGCCCGTAGACCGTCGTACAGATAGGCGCTCGCCGCTCCCGAGGTGAGGGAACGGCCCGCGGCGATGGCCAGGAAGTGGATGAGGAAGCCGGTGTAGGAGGCGCTGAGCACCGGAGCCAGGTTCGCCGCCGTCATGACCACCGCCCCGGCCCGCAGGCAGTTGCGGGTGCCGATCCGGTCGGCGATCAGGCCGGTCGGGATCTCGAACAGGCAGAAGGCCACGTAGTAGATGCTCTGGATGCCGAAGATCTGCCCGTCCGAGAGCCCGGCCGCCTTCTGGTAGGCGTAGAACACCGGCATCCACCACAGCAGGTTGAACAGCAGCTGGAAGCCGTAGTTGAGGTGGATGATGCGGCGGGCGGTGGCTGTCAGACCGGTGTCCGTCCCCGGTCGGCCGGAGCGCGGCCTCACAGCGCGTACGGGCGGATCTGGACAAGGCGGAAGTCGCCCCGCTCGGTCATCAGCCACTCGATGTCCAGCGGCTTGTCCACGTCGGACGCGCTGACGTCGGACCCGCTGACGTCGGTCCCGCTGAAGTGGGACTGCAGGAGTCGCCCGGTCAGGGACAGGTCGGCGAGTCGGGCGCGGGTGGCGGCGGGAAGTCCGTCGCTCCAGGAACCCAGAGCGACGGTACGGCCGCCGCCCTCCACGGTGTTGTACAAGTACTGCTGCGGCAGGACCGAACCGTCGACCACCTGCTCCGGGGAGCCGGGGGAGCAGTTGAGGTAGACGTTGCGGAAGTCTTTGCGGCGGGTCGGGTTGCAGGTCACCAGGACGCCGCCGAGGGAGGCGGGCACGTACTCCTGGATGATCACGCCCATGTAGGTGTCGTCCAGGGAGATGCCGACCTGGTGGCGAAGGCGCACGCTGCGGGGCGAGACCAGTGATGCCCACACTTGGCGTACGGCGTCCAGGAGTTGGCCGGTGCCGTGGACGGTGGTGACGGAGTCGTAGACACCGGCGGCGGAGAACCCCGGCAGGTCCTCGGCGTTGGACGAGGAGCGCACCACCAGGCGTCCGCGCGAGTCCGCGGCGGCAGGGAAGGCCTGGTCGATCTGCCGGGTGACCGACCCGGGGACGGGCGTGTTCCTGATCAGGTGCTGGAGTTGCAGGCAGAGCGAGTCCAAGACGTCGGTGGCGTCGAGTTCGAGTGCCATCTTGAGCTTGCCGATGCCCTGCTGGAGGGCGGGCGATGAGGCGAGGAAGCGCTGCTGGAGCGCGAAGGGGAGTGCGACGCCCTCCGGGGCGCCGACCGCACCGGCCACGAATTCGGCTGCTCTGGTGCGGAGTTCACCGGCGGAGGGTGCGCTCAGGCCGAGGCGGGCCGCGAGGTGCCCGTAGAGATTGTCGCGCGGCGGGCGTGGCCGCCCGTAGAAGGCGGTCAGGTCGGCCGTACGGCTGTCGAGTACGTGGTGCAGCTCGCCGAGGTTGGCCGCCTTGGTGCCGTACCGGTCGCGGTCGGCGCTGCGCAGCCGGTGCAGGGCCAGTACGGGGGCGTCTTCGAGCAGGGGTGGTTCGAGGCGGATGCGCTGCTGGTGCCAGGCCGGAGCCTGCAGGGCCGGCTCGTGGTCAAGGCGTTCGAGGGATATCTCATCCTCGCGCACCCGGTAGCGGACCCACGCGCCGTCCAGGCCGTCCTTCGCGACGAGCTGTTCCAGGTCGCGCACGATCGCGTTGGGTATGCCCCAGCCGGAGGCGAGGACATTGGTGTGCGAAAGCGGGGTGATCGGCGCCGTGTTGAGGAATCCGGCCACCCGGGGCACGTCGTCCGGCAGGCACGGCATGGCCACGATGTCCGCCCAGCCGAGCCCGGCCTCGGCTGCCGCGTACTCCTCGTGCGTCGGGAAGAACCGCAGCCGACCGGTGGCCTCGCCGGGGTTCAGCGGCGTCCGGGCCCTGGAGCCGAAGAGCTCGTGGCTCAGGATGCGCGGCACGCGCAGTTCGCTGATGGCCGCAAGGGCCTCCTCCTGCCCGTGGTTGGCGGGCTTGAGGAGCAGCGGGAGCCTGCCGTCGACCCGTGCGCGTACGAACTCGTAGAAGAAGTCCAGGAGTTCGCCGTGCATCGTGTCGGCCTCGGTCGTCTCCAGGACGAGAAACGTGCGTTCGCGGCCATCGGCTTCCTGCTCGGTGTGCAGGGACAGCACAC
>NZ_JBHTSF010000035.1:0-68657 GCF_042795295.1 Streptomyces sp. NPDC056486 | reverse complement strand
GGAGGCGGTGCCTCCCGGCCGTCGCCGTGTCCGACGTCACCGTCACCGCGCGCGGCACCCCCGTGTCCGTGCGTGGCAGGGCGTCGGTGTGGACTGCCGGCCGCGTCCCCCGAAACGGCCGGCAGGGGCAGGTGGAACGACCTGCAGCCCGTGCACCCCCGAGCGCGCACGGACAGACAGGCCGGCGGTGACGTGGTGGTGCGTCACCCGTTCTTGAGGAACCCCCCGCTCTTGAGGAGTCCCCGCTGCTGTCACGGTCGCCATGGCTGCCTCCATCAGGTGAGTGCGTGGCGCACCATCGTGCGGAACTGCTCCGAGGGTTCGATGCCGAGCTCCGTGCGGAGCAGCCCGCGGAACGCCTTGAAGTGGCGCATCGCCTCCGCGAGGTTGTTCTCGGCGAGGTGCACCGTCACGACGGCCCGGTGCGCGCTCTCGCGCAGGGGATCGATCCGGGTGCACTCCAACGCGGCCTCCAGGGCGGGGGCGTACTGCTCCCGCACGACGAGCCGCGCCGAAAGGGCCTCGAGTGCGTGCAGCCGCAGCTGGTGCAGCCGCTCGCGCTCGAAGACCACCCAGTCCTGGTACCAGCCGGGCAGCAGCTCGCCCATGCCCATCAGCGAGGCGCACGCGGCCCCGGTCCCCTCTGCCGATGCCGTGAGTATGCGGCGGGCCGTGACGGTGAAGTCCTGGACGTCGAGGCGGACGCGCCCGCTGAGCGCGAGCACCCCGGGCCGTGGGTCGGCGACGGCCGAACTCGCCGTGTTGAGGCGCCAGATGGCGGTACGGAGACAGGCGCGCGCACGCTCCTCGGTGACATCGGGCCACAGGGTCCCGGCGAGCACCGAACGGGTCGCGGGGCCGCGAAGACCGAGCAGGGCGAGCAACTGCTGCCCGCTGACGGACACGTCGACCTGCCCGCCGCCGTCGTCCTCGCCGCGGCTGAGGTGGAATCCCCCGAGCAGCCGCAGACGCAGGGCCGGTGGCGCTTCGTCGCGTACCGCCTGACGTTCCGTGACAGCCATCTGTGCACCCCCGATAGTGCGTCCCGTCCCCTGATCAGCCAAGAACCTACGCCGGGCAGCGGCAGGGGTGCCTCAGGGAACCGCCCAGGGATAACCCCGGTGTGCGGGGGCTCCGGCCAGGGGACGGACTAGGAGGACGTGCGCCGGTCCTGGGGGGCGAAGTGGTGCACGAGCCCGATGCGCGAGGCGATCCCGAGCTTCGTATAGGTGTGGCCCAAGTGGTACTCGATGGTCTTGACGCTCAGCGCGAGGGCGGTGGCGATCTGCCGGTTGGTGAACCCCTGCGAGGCAAGCCGCGCGACGGCCAGCTCCTGCGGGGTGAGCCCTTCGGCGGCGGATTCGAGGTCCGCCGGGTCGTGCGCGGGCCGCGGGGGCGCCGCACGCCCGCAGGCGTCGAGCTCCCGCTCGCACCGCGCCAAGTAGGGCGCGGCGCCCAGTTCGTTCATCGTCGTGTACGCCGCCTGCAGCTGGGTCACCGCGACCGAGCGGCGGCCGATCCTGCGCAGGAACGCCCCGTGGTCGAGCTCGACGCGGGCGCGGCCGAAGGGTGAGGGGACCTGCGCCGCCTGGTCGTGCGCGCGCAGGAACGACGCCTGGGCGCGGTCCGTCTCCCGGCGCGCCGCGTGCAGATTGCCGCGCACCCGTGCCGCCGCGGACAGCGCCGAGTGCTGCCCGCGCGCCGACGCCCGCTCCTCGAAGGGGCGGAGCACCTCCTGTGCCTCGTCGAACTCGCCGAGCTGGATGAGCGCGTCGACCAGGAGTTCACGCCAGGACACCACGCCCGGTTCGTTCACCCCGTCGTGCGTGGCGAAGCCGAGGAGCGGCCGCAGCGCCTCGACGACCCGCTCCGGCTCCGCGCGGGCCTCGGCGAAGGCCCCGTGCGCAGAGGCCGCGTAGGCGTACGCGAGTGCGCTCTCGTCGCAGCCCGGTGCGTCCAGTGCGAGCCGCAGATGGACCGACGCGCGGTCCCAGGAGCCGCGTGCCGAGAGGATCCAGCTGGCGATGGCGTGCGTGACGGGCTTGAGCCACGACTGCTCGGTGTCGTCGGCGATCGACGCGGAGGCCTCGGCGTGGATCAGCGCCTCGTCCCAGTCACCGAGCCGGTGCAGGGTCTGCGCGAGTGCCGATGCGGAGAGCAGCCGCAACGGAACCGATCCCCTGCGGCAGTTGGCCACGGCCCCGAGCAGGTCCGTACGTGCGCCCGGCAGATCGTCCGACCAGAGCCTCAACTGTCCTCGGGCCAGGAGCAGATCAATCTTCGCGGGCGGTACGAGCAGGGGGTCGGGAAGATCACCGGCGAGCTCGATCCCCTTCTTGGCGAACCCGCTGAGGCCCAGCGCCAGAAGGTGGTTGAAGCGCAGCATCCGGCTCGGCCCCTGGAGGGTGGAGAGCCGCTGTGCGCGCTCCGCCCACTGGGCGGCATCGGCGGAGCGCCCCCGCATCACGGCGGCGTAGCTCAGCTGCTCGGCCGCCCGCGCGGCCAGCGAGGGGTCGCTCTCCTGATCGCACTGGTTCCAGGCGTCGACGAGCAGCGTCTGCGCCTGCTCCATGCGCCCCTGGACGCGCGCCACATATCCGCGTACATAGCCGCGCAGCGCCGGATCCGCGCCCGCCGAAAGACCGGCCGCGAGCTCGGCCGACTCGTGCACCCGGCCGTCGAGGAGCAGCGCCTCGACCGCCTCGACGGCGAGCCGGTCGCGCTCCAGGTCGGTCGTCGCCACGCGGGACGCGTGCCTCAGATGGGTGCCCGCGACCGCCCACTGCCCGGTGGCCGCCTCGCGCCGGGCGCAGGCGGCGAGCGCCGCGGCGAGATGCTCGTCGGGTCCTGTGGAGGCGAGCACGCGGTGCCGCAGACTCGCGTAGTCGTCGCCGACCAGGGCCGCGGCCCGCGTATGCAGATCGGCCCGGTGCGCGGGGCCGATGTCCTGGTAGACCGCGGCATGGACGAGCGGATGCGGGAAGGAGATCTCGGGAACGGCACCCGGGTGCGTCTCCTTCAGAAGACCTGCCTTGACGGCCCGTTCGAGCGCGGGCAGCGGCGCGGTGACGCGGGCGAGCGATGCGGCCACGCTCAGCGGGCAGGAGAGCCCGAGCACACTGACCGCCTGGACGAGCCGCAGCGCCTGGGAGCCGCACTCCGCGAGGTTGGCGAGCACCAGCATGGCGTACGAACGGGGCGCGGGCAGCGGTGTGGTGACGTCCCGCAGGACGTGCGAGGGCACCTGGTCGAGCAGCGCGCGGGCGTGCAGCGGATTGCCGTGCGTGTGGTCGTGGAGGCGTACGGAGGCGGAGTGCGGCAGCCGGTCGGACCACAACTGCGCGCTGAGCGAGCCCAGTTCGTCCGGACTGAGTCCGCGGAGCGGGATCCGCCGGGTGCGGACGTCGGCGAGCAGCCGGCGAATGCCGTCCGGCAGCTGGGGCGCCTGCGGATCCCGGGCCGTCACGATCGCAAGGACCTTGTCGACGCGCAGCCGCCGCAGCGCGAAGGTCAGCGCGTTCAGGGACGCGGAGTCGGCCCAGTGGGCGTCGTCGAGCACCAGGATGACGGGGCCCTTGTCCTGCAGCTCGCTCAGCAGGTCGAGCAGCCCGAAGCCTGCCGATAGCGGCGGCAGGGTGCCGGGCGCCGAGCGGGGGGTGCGGACCAGCGACCCCAGGCAGTCCGGCAGCGGGATCGGGCTCTGCCCGACGAACTGGGCGAGCACCCCGCAGGGCAGAGCGCTCTCGTTCTCCTCGCCGCTGGCCTGGAGTACGCAGGCGTCGCCCGCCGTGTCCAGGAACCTGCGCACCAGCGCGGTCTTGCCGATGCCGCCGGGCCCGTCGACCAGGACGAGGCGCGGCACCCCCTCACACGCGCTGCGGAACTCGTCCTGGAGCGCGGCGAGTTCACGCCTGCGCCCGGAGAACGCCTCATGCGGCGCCGGTGTGTGGACATGGCCGTTCAGTATGCCGCCGGACGTCATCACCGCCCCCACATGTCGGCACCCGGTACGGACGCCGGAACCGTGACGGCGAACCGTGCCGGGCGCATGGCCCTGAACGTCCACGATGATGCCGAAACCGGTGTCGGTACAAGCAGATTCCCGGCACCCGGAGAGCTGATTGCCGTGCCGTGGGATCAGGCGCCACAGGAGTCACCATCCGCCGCGGAGGCCGGTTCTCCGTTCTCCGCGGAGGCGGCGTCCGGGGGCGGTTCGAGCAGCGAGAGCAGTTCGAGCCAGCCGTGGAACTGCGTGCAGTGGCCCTTGTTCCCGTCCTCATTGTCCTCATCCACCACGTTCCCGTGCACGCCCCCAGGCGAGCGGAACACCTCGATGACGTAACGCACAACGCCCTCCCGAGGGCCGGCGAAGGCCCCGAACCGTGACACATCGCGACAGGGATCCACGGTACGAATCCCGGTTCGCCCGTCGCGTCAGGGAGTCACCTAGGGATGTCCCCAGTCGCCGACCCTTGGCCAAGGCTGTGCCACCCCGAACGCCTCCTGAAATAACGTAAGTTGTGATGTTTCTCGTCACTCTCTGTGGCATCCTTGCCCTCCACACGCATCAGTTGCACGCGGGGGTGTCACATGATTGCGCCGACTGAGCGCGCCCCGGAGGGCGGCGGCGAGACACGTACACCGGACCCCAGGGAAAAGCGCTTCCTCGGGCAGCAGTTCACCCTTCATCTCGTGGCGATGCTCGTCCTCGTGGCCGTCGCGGTCTGGGGCGGCACGGCGGCCGCGGTGACCGCGGCCACCCTCTTCATCGCGTACGCCTCGACCATGACGGGGCGTGCGGCCAAGAGCGAACGGCCCGAGGCGGCGCAGCACCTGCGGGCCTTCCTCGGCGCGATGTTCGTGGCGCTGCTTGTCGGCGCCGTCATCTGGGGCATCCGCTCGTGGGCGCTCGCGGGGCAGCCGGTCGACGTGACGTCCGGGGCGAAGCTGACGGACGCCACTCTCGACGCGGACGGAACGGCCAGGCTCACCGTGAAGACCGATCCGGGCGACAGCGCCGAACTGAGGGTGACCTTCGCGGCGCGGGACGGGGTGGCGGGGGGTTCTCCCTGCCTGGCCCTGAGCAGCCTGCGGTTCCAGGGCGCGGACATCGACGCGAAGGGCCCCGTCGACCTGGAACGCACCCTCACCACCACGCTCGGTCTGGTGGACGACACGGGGCCGGAGGTCACGGTCGACATCCAACTGGCCGACAGCGCCGACAGCTCCGACAGCAACGACTGCCGGGTCAGCCTCACGCTCGAGAAGGCGGAGTACCGCCGCTAGCCCAAGGGAGAGTCGATGTCCTTCAGATCCTTCAGAGCGGGACGTCCGCGACTCGCCGCCGCCGCATGCCTCCTCGCCCTCAGCCTGACCGCCGCGTGCGCCGACGGCGGGTCGGGGGGCGGCCCCGACAAATCCACGCCCTCGGGCGGCACCACCACGAAGAGCGAGACACCGGGCTCGATGTTCGACAAGGGGACGCTGAACGTCGCGGTGAAGAAGGGGCAGCCCGGCTTCAGCACCCGCAGCGAGGAGGAGGACGACTTCGCCGGATTCGAGGCGCAGTTGGTGGAGTTCCTCAGCTCGAAGCTCGACTTCAAGGCCGCGGACTGGGACGTCCAGTCACGCGACCGCGAGAACGTGCTGACCGACGCGAGCATGGACCTGGTGGTGGCCACGTACTCCGTCACCGACCAGCGGGACAAGGAGGTCGACTTCACCGCCCCGTACTTCAAGACCTACCAAGGGGTCCTTGTCCGCAAGGGCTACACCGGCATCGCGAGGCTGGCGGACGTCGACGGCAAGCGGGTGTGCAGCGTGCGCGGCTCCACCGGCGACCCGGACAGCGAACAGGACATCAAGGCGAAGAAGGCCATCCGTGCCGCCCTGGGCCAGGAGGTGGTGGCCGAACTCCGCAACAGCTACAAGACGTGCGTCAACGAGCTCATCAACGGCAACTTCGAAGCCGTATGGACGGACAAGATCATCCTTGAGGGCTTCGCCCAGGACCCGCGGTACGCCGACAAGGTCGAGGTGGCGCGGAACATCACGGTCAAGAACCGGCAGTTCTACGGGATCGGCCTGCGTGAGGGCCAGAGCGCGGACTGTCACCGGCTGAACGACGTCCTGGAGGAGTTCCTCCAGACCAGCTGGTCCCTGGCCTTCCAGACGTACTTCCCGAAGGTGACCGCCCGGGCCAGCGCCTTCGAGCAGGACTACAAGCCCACCGACGTCGAGTTCAGGAAACTCAGGAAGACGTCGTGCGGCGGCAAGTAGCCCTGCGCGGCGGCGAACAGCTCTGCGCGCGGCTCACATGCGGGGCTCACACCATCCGGTGGTACTGCTGGGGGGTGGCGACCTCGCCGCCCAACTCGTGCGCGGCGTGGCGGGCCCACGAGGGGTTGCGCAGGAGCTCGCGGCCCAGGAGCACCGCGTCCGCCTCGCCGTTGGCGAGGATCTTCTCCGCCTGCTCGGCGTCGGTGATCAGGCCGACGGCCGCCACGGGGAGCGACGTCTCGGCCTTCACCCGTGCCGCGAAGGGGACCTGGTAGCCGGGACCCGTCTTGATGCGCGCCTTCGGGGCGTTGCCTCCGCTGGAGACGTCCAGGAGGTCCACGCCGTGGGCGTGCAGTTCCTTCGCGAGGCGGACCGTGTCGTCGGCCGTCCAGCCCTCGCGCTCGTCCTCGGGGTTCTCCGTCAGCCAGTCGGTCGCGGAGATCCGGAAGAAGAGGGGCAGCTCCTCGGGCCAGACCGCGCGGACGGCGTCGACGACTTCGAGGGCGAGCCGGGAGCGGTTCTCGAAGGAGCCGCCGTACTCGTCCGTACGGTGATTGGTGAACGGCGAGAGGAACTCGCCGATGAGGTAGCCGTGGGCGCCGTGGATCTCGACCACCTCGAAGCCGGCGTCGAGCGCGCGCCGGGCCGCGTCCGCGAACTGGCCGACGACGTCGCGGATCTCCTGCGTGGTGAGCTCGTGCGGCAGGGGGTCGCCCTCGTCGAAGGGGAGCGGGCTGGGTGCGAGCGGCTGCCAGCCGTGCTCGTCCTGGCCGAGGGGTCCGCCGCCCTTCCAGGGACGGTCGGTCGACGCCTTGCGGCCCGCGTGGGCGATCTGGATGCCCGGAGTGGTGCCGTGGGTCTTCAGGAAGCCGGTGATGCGGCGGAACGCCTCGACCTGCGTGTCGTTCCATATGCCGAGGTCGGCGGGGGTGATGCGGCCCTCGGGGCTCACGGCCGACGCCTCGACGAGGATCAGTCCTGTGCCGCCGGCGGCGCGCGCCGCGTAGTGGGCGAAGTGCCAGTCGTTGGCGACGCCCGCGTTCGGTCCGAACACCTCGGTCGAGTACTGGCACATCGGTGCCATCCACACGCGGTTGGGGATGGTCAGCGATCGCAGGGTGTAGGGCTCGAACAGCGCGCTCACGGCGGGACTCCATTCGTCACGGACTTCGGGACTCCTCGTACGATAGACCTCGTAGTACGGCAGATGTCAAACTACGATGAGTCTCGTACTATGGAGGCCTTCGAGAAGACGCGAAGCCCGGACGTGAAGCCCCGACGAAGTGGAGCCGTCATGACGACCGCCGCACCCATCAGCAGCCGTGCGCTCGACCATCCGGCGCGTACGGAGATCCGGCTCGAAGGCGTGCTCCACGCACTGTCGGACCCCATGCGCCTACGGGTCGTACGGCAGCTGGCCAGGGATGAGGCGGGGCTCGACGGGCTCTCCTGTTCGCAGATCGACCTGCCCGTCACGAAGTCCACGAGCACCCACCACTTCAGGGTGCTGCGCGAGAGCGGTGTGATCCAGCAGATCTACCGCGGCACGGCCAAGCTCAACGGCCTGCGCCGCGACGACCTGGACGCACTCTTCCCCGGGCTCCTGGACAGCGTCCTGGCGGCGGCAAGGACCCAGGCGGAACGCACGGGCACCCCGTAAACGAGCGCCCCGAAAGGGGCGCGGGGAACTGCGCGCCCGACCCCCACCGGTCTGCAGGGCAATGGCTGCTCACGTGGTCGGGGATTTCGACCCGGCCGCGGCTCAGGCGGGGCGCAGGGGCGCCCCGTAGGGGGCGCGGGGAACTGCGCGCCCAGCCCCCACGGGCCCGCAGACCAGACCCGCAGACCCCCACAGCCCCAGCTCAGCGCTCAGCGTCCCGCGCTGCCGCCAGCAGTCCGGGCCAGTCGGGAATCTTCACCGGCCCGCGCCCCAGCGAGATGCCGAGCGCCGCCTCCGCGCGCTCGATCGCCAGCCAGCCCTGCCACTCGACGGGGTGCAGGCCCGCGTCGCGGAGAGCGGGCAGAGGATCCTCGGGCACCCCTCTCTGCACGAGGGCGGGGGCGTCGTCGAGCAGGGAGAGCACCGTCTCCTTGGCGCACGGACGGTTGGTCCCGATGACGCCCGTCGGGCCCCGCTTGATCCAGCCCGCCACATACTCACCGGGGGACGCGACACCCGCCCGCAGCACCCGCCCCGCCCCATGCGGCACCGTGCCGAGCCCGGGATCGAACGGCAGCCCCTCGATGGGCACCCCGCGGTAGCCGACCGAGCGCAGGACCAGCTGCCCCGCGATGTCCTCGTACCGCCCGGAACCCCTCACTCCGCCGAGACCGTCAGGCAGCGTCCGCTCGAACCGCACCCCGCCGACGCGCCCGGCCGCCTCCGCCACGGCCACGGGGCGCAGGAAGAACCGGAGCCGGATGCTGCGCGGCAGGTGTCGCGCCGGACGCTCGGCCCAGCCGCGCATCACCTCGATGTTGCGGCGGCCCGCCGCGGGCAGGCCGGAGGGGTCGGCGTACGCGGGATCGAGCGCCAGCTCCTCGGGATCCACGATCACGTCCGTGTCCGGGAGCGAGCCGAGCTCGCGCAGTTCCTTGGTGGTGAAGCGCGCCTGCGAGGGGCCGCGCCGCCCCACCATGTGGACCTCGCGCACCCGGCTCTCGGCAAGGACACCGAGTGCCGCCTGCGGAATGTCGGTGGGCCGCAGCTCGGCCACGCCGCGCGCCAGCATCCGCGCGACGTCCACCGCGACGTTCCCGACGCCGATGACCACGGCGGACTCCACCCCCCGTACGAAGCCGTCGGCCGCCGCGTCCGGGTGTGCGCTGTACCAGGACACGAACTCCGTGGCGGAGTGGCTCCCCGGCAGGTCCTCGCCCGGCACGCCGAGCTTGCGGTCAGCTGCCGCGCCCACGCAGTAGACCACCGCGTGGTAGAAGTCGAGCAGCCGCGCGGCGGGGAAGCCGCCGGGGCCGATCTCGATGCCGCCGAGGAAGCGGACGCGGTCGTGTTCGAGGACCGTACGCAGGTTGCCCTGGAGGGACTTGATCTTCTCGTGGTCCGGCGCGACGCCGTAACGGACGAGGCCGTAGGGGCAGGGGAGCCGGTCGATGACGTCGACGCGCACCCCCGGCACACGGTCCTGCTGGACGAGGGACTGCGCGGTGTAGACCCCGCTCGGGCCTGATCCGACGACGGCGACCTGCAGCACGGCGGTGCTCCTTCCGCGAGGTGGCCTCGGGGGTCAACTCAGCATCGCACCCCGGTGCGTCGAGGGGGAGATGTGGTGAGGGGCGCGTTGATCCGGGCACCCGCTCCAGGGCGTGCCGTTCGTGACCTAATGCGATCGCACGGCTACCTTTTGATTGTGCTTGAGAGCCCCTTTCTTGGCGTTTCTGATCACTATTGGCCGAATTCTGCTAGTTCGCCCTCGTTCCACGTGCGGCTGACCTTCGGTGACGGAGCCGCCGTCGACGCACGGGCCGTGGTCTCGGAAGGGCGGATCACCCTGGAGGGCCTGCACGCTCAGCCGCCGCGTCCGGCCGACGACCCGCCGCACCAGCACCCGCGCCCGCAGCTGTATCCGCAGCCGCCCGCCGCACACCGCGCCCGCCCGTCGTGGCCGCGCGGGCGCGAGGGGCGGTTGATGGTGGCTCAGGAGTACCGCGCGGCGCAGGCCGAGGGGCGTGACCCCGTGCTCGCGGTGATGCACGCGACGGGCCGCAGCCGCCGCAGGTCCCTCAAGCTCATTGCCTCCGCGCGGGACGCGGGCGCCTTGCCCCCGCGCCACAACCGCCGTTGACGCACACGAGCGGCGCGCTCAGGGTGCGAGAGTCCCGGTCAGCTCTCTGTCCGGGGCATGGCTCGGGCGACGGCCAGAGTGTCCTCGAACAGGTGGAGACGTTCGATGCGCCCGCCGCGGACCGTGAGGCGGAAGGCCACGGGGGTGGTGAATCGGCGGCCGGTGGACTTGACGGTGTGTGTGAACCGGCCGAACAGGGCCGCCTCGTCGCCGTCCACCAGGACCTGGTCGATCTGTGACTCGCTCTCGCCTTCGACGAAGACGGGCCACATCGTGCGGAAGTAGGCGGACACCTGCTCACGGCGGGTGCGGCGGCCGGTCCACGGCAGGCTGCTGTCGCCGGGGACGAACCAGTCGATGTCGTCGGCGAACAGATCTGCCAGGCCGTCCGCGTCAGCCGCTGCCAGGAGGTGCAGGAAGCGGCTGATCGTGTCCTGAACGCCGAGGGGCTGCTGAGGTGCGGGCATGGTGACTCCTTGTGCGGTGGCGTACGTGATGGTGAGAGGGCCGCGCGCTGCGCGGGCAGGTCAGACCTGGACCAGTCCTCCGTCGACGAAGAACTCGGCTCCGGTGCTGAAAGAGCTCTGCTCGCTCGCCAGGAAGGCCGCAAGAGCGGCTACTTCCTCAGGCCGTCCCATGCGACCCATGGGAAGTTGGGAGGCAGCCGCCGCGTAGAACTGTTCGGTGCTCTGCCCCGCCCCCGCCGCGAGGCCGTCGAGGCCCGGCGTGGCGATGGGGCCGGGTGTCACCACGTTCACCCGCACTCCCCGTGGCGCCAGTTCGGAGGCCCACGTACGGGCCAGGCTCCGGATGGCGGCCTTGGACGCCGCGTAGACCCCGAGGCCCTCGCCGCCCTGCCCCGCGCTGGTGGAGCCCAGCAGAATGACGGATGCCTCCGGCGCCAGCAGAGGCAGCGACTTCTGTACGGTCAGCAGGCTTCCCTTGACGTTGACGTCGAAGGTCCGGGCGAACTGATCCTCGGTGGCGTCCTCCAGGCGGGCGTACTCCCCGATTCCGGCGTTGGCCACCACGACGTCAAGGCGGCGGCCGTCCCGTTCGATGACGCCGAAGAGCCGGTCGAGGTCGCCGGCCTGTGCCACGTCGCACTGCACGGCCACCGCGGCGGGTCCGGCTTCCGCCGCGGCGGCCTCGAGCTCCGCGGCCCGCCGTCCGGTCAGGTACACGTGGGCTCCGTCGTCGGCGAAGCGTTTGGCCACGGCCCGCCCGATGCCGCTGGAGGCTCCGGTCACCAAAGCGGTCTTGCCGGTCATCTGTCCCTTGTTCTCCATGGACTCCACCTGACTGATTGACGTAACTGTTGTAGTTACATTGAGGACCTGAAGGAAGCGGCCATGTCGGCCGCGCAACGGTCAGTGAGGGGAAAGCGTGTCGTTCAGGACGTCGGCCACCGTCGTCCGGGCCAGCTCCGCCCGAACCGTCCGGTCGAGCCGGTCGTAGACGCCGCCAAGGGCCGGCTGGATGCCCGCGCCCACGACGCACTCCGGATTGGGCTCCGCGCGGTGCATGCCGAACAACGGGCCCGACCCGATGGCCTCGTACACGTCCAGCAAGGTGATCGCGGCGAGCTCGCGGCTGAGCATCCAGCCCGCTCCGGCGCCGCGCTGGGCGTGCACCAGGCCGGCCGTCCGGAGCTCACCGAGCAGACGCCGGATCACCACGGGATTGGTGTTCGCGCTGTCCGCGATCTGCTCCGAGGTGGCGACCTCGAATCCGCGACTCTGGTAGAGACCCACCCACGCCAGAGCGTGCACGGCGACGGTCAACCTGCTGTTGGCGCTCACGGCGCCTCCTCACTTGTTGTAACAGTAAACGTTACGACAGGGGCCGGGCAAGTCGCGACGGTCCCACAGCCGATGGTTGTGGATGACCGCCGATGCGGTTGTTTGCCCTGCGGGCCCGCGGCCGGATTGGATACCGCAGGTCAAGGGAGCGGTTGTCCAAGGGGCAGGGACGGCAGGTGTGGCAGTGGGCAGGGGAGGCGGACGGTCCCTGGGTCGGCAGTTCGGATGGCTGTGGGCGGCCTACGCGGTCAGCGCGTTCGGTACGCGGCTCGCCTTCGACGCGTTTCCCCTGATCGCGATCCTCGCCCTGGGCGCCGGTCCGACACAGGTGTCGGTCCTCGCGGCGGCGGGGTTCGCGGTGGGTGCGGTGGTGGCGGTGCCGCTCGGGCCGTGGGTGGAGTTCCGCCGCAAGCGGGCGGTGATGATCGCGATGGACCTGATCCGGTGCGCGGCACTGCTCAGCATCCCCGCCACGTTCGCGCTCGGTCTGCTCGGCTTCGGGCAGCTCCTGTTCGTGGCGGTCGTCGTCGGCGCGGCCGACATCGCCTTCAGCGCGGCGAGCGGTGCGAGCCTCAAGGCACTCGTACGGCCGCAGGACCTGCTTGTCGCGAACGGCCGCCTGGAGTCCACGAGTTGGACTGCCTTGGTGCTCGGGCCGCCACTTGGCGGGGCCGCCGTCGGGCTCTTCGGTCCGGTGGTGACCGTGGTGGCCGACGCGGTCAGCTTCCTGCTCTCGGCCCTGGGGATCCGCGCGATCGGCGGCAAGGAGCCGCACCCCGTGCGCACCGGGCCGGCGTCCCGGTTCCGGGCGGGCGATCTGCTCGACGGATGGCGGTACATCCTGGCGGGCCCGGCGCTGCGTCCGCTGTTCTTCAACACGCTGGTGAACAACGGCCTGATCATGGCGACGTCGCCGCTCCTGGTCATCCTGATGGTCGGCGAACTCGGCTTCGCGCCCTGGCAGTACGGCCTGGCCTTCGCCGTGCCCTGCGTCGGCGGCCTGATCGGCTCGCGGCTCGCCCAGCCACTCGTCGGGCGGTTCGGGCGGCACCGGGTCCTGCTCACCGCCGGGACGCTGCGGGCGTGCTGGCTGTTCGGCCTTGCCTTCGTCGGCCCCGGTGCCGCCGGGCTCGTCCTCGTCATCGTCGTCGAGTTCGGCCTGATCACATGCTCGGGCGTGTTCAACCCGGTGTTCGCCACCTACCGGCTCGACCACACACCGGCGGACCGCGTCGCCCGCACCCTCTCCGCGTGGTCGGTCACCAGCAAGCTCAGCATCGCCGCCATGACCGGTCTTTGGGGCCTCCTGGCCGGTGTCACGGGACCGCGCACCGCGATCGGGATCGCCGGGATCCTCATCCTGGCCACCCCGCTGCTCCTCCCGCGACGCGATCAAGCGCCGCCGCACGAACGCGAGTTGACCGAAGAGAGCCGCACATGAGAGGCGCGGCACCCGTGCCGAGTCACGGCTCACATCTCGCGCATCCGGCCGATCTCCGCCGTCTGCTGCGCGATCACGTCGTTCGCCATCTCCTCGGCCTGGATGTTGTTGCCGTCCGAGAGTAGATCCGACGCCATCGTGACCGCGCCGTTGTGGTGAGTGATCATCAACTTCAGGAAGAGCTCGTCGAACGTCTTCCCCTTCGCGGCGCGCAACTGCTTCAGCTGCCCGTCCGTGGCCATGCCCGGCATCGTCCCGTGGTCGTGCCCCGACTGCTTCTTCGCGCCGCCATGACTCTTCAACCAGCCCTTCATGGCGCCGATCTCCGGACGTTGGGCGGCCGCGATGCGGTCGGCGAGGCGCTTGATCTTCGTGGAATCGGCGCGCTTGGGCGCGAGCTCGGTCATCGTCAGGGCCTGGCCGTGGTGCGTGATCATCATCTGGACGTAGGTGAAATCCGCCGAGTTGGGGGTGTCGTCGTCGGTTCTCTTCTTGGCCGCGTCCTTGGCCGACATGGTCGCGGCCGTCTCGCCCGGCTTGCCGGGAGCGATGACCGAGGGGCCGGGTTCTGCCTTCCCGCTCGGCTTCGAACCGGCGTCGGAACCTCCTGAATCGCAGGCGCCGAGCGTCAGAACGGCGGCCGTGAGGAACACGGCGACGGCGGGCGTACGACGGTTGGGCACGGCTGCCTCCTGTGGCGCGCGGGGGAGTTGAGGACCGTCCTAGCACGCTTACGCGCGCGAGTGATCGAAAACTTTCATTACAGATGCGTTGCCATCTGTTGATCTGTGCATGATGAGCACGATACTGCGGGGTGTCCGTGAACCGTTCGACTGCGAACGGCGACCAGGGCGACTAGGGAGGACGCAGTGAGCCTGTTGAACAATCCCCGAACACGGCGCAGACGCTTGGGCGTCGGCGCGGCCGCGCTCGGTCTGATTGCCGCGCTGTTCAGCGCGGCGCCCGCCGGAGCGACGCCCGACCCGGGTGACTCGCCCGCCGCGCCCAAGAGCGTGTCGAAGAGCGACGCCGCCGACGCGAAGGCGGCCATCAAGGGCGGTGAGATACCCGCGCCCGACGAGATCGTGCACTCGGACAACATCAAACATCTCGCCAACATCCCCAAGGACGCGCTGCCGGGGTTCAACACCGACCTCGCCTTCCAGGGGAAGTACGCCTTCGCGGGCAATTACGACGGCTTTCGCATCTACGACATCAGTAACCCGAAGAAGCCGCGGACCGTGTCCCAGGTCCTGTGCCCCGGCTCGCAGAACGACATCTCCGTCTCGGGCAACCTGCTGTTCCTCTCCACCGACTCCTCGCGCAGCGACAACTCCTGCAACAGCACCACGCAGCCTGCGACCGAGAAGTCCTCGTGGGAGGGCATGAAGGTCTTCGACATCAGCGACAAGTCGAACCCGAAGTACGTCTCCGCCGTCGAGACCGCCTGCGGCTCGCACACGCACACCCTGGTGCCGGAGAAGAAGAACGTCTACGTGTACGTCTCTTCGTACTCCCCGAGCGCGACGTTCCCGGACTGCCAGCCGCCGCACGACGGCATTTCCATCATCAAGGTGCCCCGCAAGGCCCCGCAGAAGGCGGCGGTCGTCGACTTCCCCGTGCTCTTCCCGGGTGAAGGCCCCGACGGTGGCGGCAACCCCGGCGGGCCCACCAACCCGGGCGTCTCCAAGACCACCGGCTGCCACGACATCACCGTGCTGCCCTCCAAGGACCTCGCCGCGGGCGCCTGCATGGGCGACGGAATCCTCTTCTCCATCAAGAACCCCGAGAAGCCCACGGTCATCGACCAGGTCCAGGACAACAAGAACTTCGCGTTCTGGCACTCGGCGACCTTCAACCAGAAGGCCGACAAGGTCGTCTTCACCGATGAGCTCGGCGGCGGTGGCGGCGCCACCTGCGACGAGGCGACAGGCCCTGAGCGCGGCGCCAACGGCATCTACGACGTCAAGGGCAAGGGCGATCACCGCAAGCTCGTCTTCAAGAGCTACTACAAGATCCCGCGCCACCAGGCCGCGACCGAGAACTGTGTCGCCCACAACGGCTCGCTGATCCCGGTCAAGGGCAAGGACCTGATGGTCCAGGCCTGGTACCAGGGCGGCGTCTCCGTCTGGGACTTCACGAACTCCTCGAAGCCGAAGGAGATCGGCTACTTCGAGCGTGGCCCCCTGTCCACCGACGCGATCCAGCTGGGCGGCTCCTGGTCGGCGTACTACTACAACGGCTACATCTACTCGAACGACATCGCCAAGGGCTTCGACGTCCTGAAGATCGATGACAAGCGGACGGATCCCGCCGAGCGGGTCCGCGTCCGTGAGCTCAACGTCCAGACCCAGCCGGATTACTTCGACTGACCGGACTGCCGGACTATTTCGACTGAACGGGCCACTGAGAGGACCGCGTCTCCTGCGCGGACTGATCGTCGACTCGTGCATGCGTCCCGCCGGGCGGCTCGTCGCCCGGCGGGACGCCGAGTTCCCACGCGAGCCCGTACCGCTGGAAGAGCTCCGACCGCAGCGCGCCCGCCGGCATCGGCGCCCCCGGAAGCAGCACCGCGAAGACCGCGCCCATCAGCAGCGCGCGAAGGAGCGGATAGTCGGTGTCCACATTGAGCGACCCATTGCGTACGACGGTGTCGCGGAGCAGTTCGGCGAGGTGCTGCTGCTCCGGGCAGCGCACGAATCCGTCGGCCTGGAGGATGCCCGCCATGTGGGTGCGCATGAGCACGGGCTGGTCCCTGGCCAGGCCCAGGATCGCGTCGATGGCGCGGGCCAGGAGCTCGCCCCCGTCCGTGGCCCGGGGCTCTCGTTCGAGCGCGGCCTCGAGCGTGCGGTGCATCAGGCGGTGCACCGCCGACTGCAGGAGCTGCCGCTTGCCGGGGAAGTAGTACGACACGAGGCCGCGGGCCGAGCCCGCGCGGTCGGCGATGTCGCCGAGCGTCGTCGCTTCGTAGCCACGCTCGCTCACCAGCTCGACCGTGGCCTGGAGGAGCCGTTCCCTGGAACGCCTTCGCAACTCTTCATTGACCGATGCGCTACGCGGGGACATCCTGTAACTCCTGCGTTGACTGGCTGGGAGCCAGTATACTCAGCGTCTCGGACCAAGACTCCCAGTCGGGTCTTTCACGGTCCGGTGCGACCTGGGGCAGGCAACACCGCGGGGGAGTGTTGCCTGCTCACGGGTGCCGATCGGCCGAACCCTCCTTACAGTGGGCCGGGGGGCCGAGGAGGCGTACTGAGATGGATCAAGAGCAGATTCTGTCCCGGATCTCGTCGATGGTCGACGACGAGCGGACGCTGCGGGACTCCCTTGCGTCAGGTGCGATCGACGAGGCGACGGAGCGCGCGAGGCTCGGCGCCATCGAACGGGAACTCGACCGGTGCTGGGACATGCTGCGCCGGCGCCGCGCGAAGGCCGAGTTCGGCGGGAGCCCGGACGAGGCGCGGGTGCGGCCCGTCGTCGAGGTCGAGGGCTATTGGTCCTAGACCGCCTCGCATGGTCCTGGGCCGTCTCGCACACCTCAGCCGTCTCGCACACCTCAGCCCTGGTCGACGAGGCCGAGAACGGGAAGCAGTCCGTCCGGCCGGCGGTCCACGGGCAGATGGTCCACGAAGTGCACGGCACAGCCGATCGCGGCGGCGCCCGCGTCCGCGTGCCGGTCGTCGCCCACCATCAGCGCATCCGCCGGATCGACGCCGATGGCCTCACAGGCGTTCGCGAACAGGCGCGGGTCCGGCTTCTGGATCTCGTGCTCGTACGACAGGGCGTACGCGTCGATGTACGGGTCGAGACCGTGGGCGCGGAAGACGGGGCGCAGATCCCAGCCGATGTTGCTGACCACCGCGACACGTACGCCCCGCTCCCGGAGCCCCGCGAGCACCTCGGCCGCATCCGCGTAAGGACGCCAGGCCTCCGGCGTCATATGGCGCTCGTACAGGGCGTCGTGCAGCTGCGGCTCCGGCAGCGGGACCTCGCGCGACAGGCCCGTGAACGCGGCGCGGTGCTGTGCGGCGCTGCGGTCGCGCTGGGCCCACAGCTCGGCGAGACGGTCGGGCACGGCGGTGGGATACGCCCCGCCGGGCAGCGCGCCCGCCCGCTCCAGGTCGGCCGCCAGGCGCTCGAGCTCCGCCGATGGGAGCGGAAGCCGGGCATCCTGAAGCACCGCGCGCAGCCAGGCACCGGTGGACTCGATACGGAACAGGGTCCCGGAGAAGTCGAAGAGCGCGCCCTTGATCACCATGGCAAGGATCCTCCGTGACCTGCCGACGGGCAGTCAAGTGGGCTCGGCCGCAGGCCCGTTCGGCAGTTCCGTCACACAAGGGCAGTTGTACGGGCGCCGGGCCGGTACGCGTACGTGGCGATCGCGAGCGCCACCATCAGCGAGCCGAGCAGCCAGCCGCCGACGACGTCCGACGGCCAGTGCACGCCGTTCCAGATCCGGGTCACGCCGACCCCGACGACACTGACCACGGCGATCGTCACACCCGTGCGCCACAGGGCGGGCCCGGCGCCGTACACACGGAGCAGCCACAGGAGGAGCCCGCAGACGACCGTCGCCGTCAGGGCGTGCCCCGAGGGGAAGGCCGCGAAGTGTGCGGAGTCCACCGGGTCCGGCCATACCGGGCGCGGTTTGTCGACCGCCGCCTTGAGCCCCTGTTGCACCACGGTGCCCACCGCGCAGGTGACCGCGAGCCACAGCGCGAGCCAGTACGCGCCGCGGAAGACGAGCCACACCGCGGCCACGGTGATCAGTGCGCGCATCGTCCACGGGTCCCACACCCAGTCGGTCAGGATGCGGCTCGCGTGGGTGAGACCGTCGTGCGCGAGCGCCCAGCGGTGCGTGGTGCGCGCGATGTCGCCGTCGAGGGTGCGCAGCGGGCGCCACTCCAGCTCGACCAGGAGAATCAGCAGGACCGACGGGACGCACAGGAACGCGGCGGTGAGCGCGGCGCGGGACTTTCGCGGACGGGGCGGACTGGGCGGCGAGTCGAGGGGCGCGGCGGGGTGCATGAGGAGATCCTCGCCGACGGGTGGCGCCGAGGGCCATCCCGGGGCGCGGTTCCGGTGAGTTCGGCCCGGTGAGCCCGGCGGCCTAGGCCCCCGGTGGCAGACCGCTATCCCAGCGCGCGCAGCCCCGGCACGAACGTCACAAGGAGCGGAATCACCGGCACAAGCGCCGCGGCCGCCGTAAGGCGCAGCCGCCGCCCCGCGGTGAGCCGCGGCCGTGCGGACAGCAGCCGGTGCACCCGCTGCGGCACGTGCGCGTGCGGGGTCGGGCAGGGGCCGAACACGCCCCGGTCCTCGTTGAGCTCGACCAGTGCGAGGGCGATCGTCAGGCGCCCGAAGCGCCGCGAGGCCACGTCGTCGGCGGCCAGCTCGACCAGGCGGTGCATCTCGCCCCGGAACGCGGCGAACACCGGCACCTGCGGGAACCCCGTGGCCAGCGCGCCCGAACAGTGCAGGAGCCAGTCGTGCCGCGCCTGGGCGTGCCCCTGCTCATGGGCGAGCACGGCATCCAGCTGACGGCCCTTCAGGCGGCGCAACGCGGCGGTGGTGATGACCAGTTGGGGTGCCGCGCCCGGCAGCCACCAGGCGTCGGGGCGCTCGCCCTCCAGGACGACGAGACGGTCGGCGCCGGGCTCCTCGCCGGGCAACAGCGGTGCGCGCAGGAGTAGTTCATCGCGCCGCTTGTGGCGCCTGGTGCGCGCCCGGGCGATCTCCCGGGTCAGCATCGCGGCGGTCCAGACGGCGCCCAGGGCCAGCGCCACGGCGGTCGCGGGTGCCCAGGAGCCTCCGGCCCCCAGCGCGTACGCCTCGACCACGTCGTGCGGCGCTGGCGCGAAGACATGGCCGCGTACGGCCTGCCACGCGGCGGCGGCGCTCAGGGTCATCGACAGGGCGCAGCACATGAGCACACCCGCCACGACGCACTGCCATGCCCACAGCGCGACCACCGGTTCGCGCTCCGGCCAGTCGGCGCGTGCGAGGAGGCGCGGGGCGACGACGGCGGTGAGGGCGCCCAGCAGCAACAGCGCAACGGGGAGCAACATGCGTCAAGACTATGAGGGTGGCGCTGTCGGAGGGTATGACCTATCGCCTCAAGTGACGCACGCCACGGCCGATCGCGGGATATCACCCCTTACGGCCTCGCGGATTCCGCTCGATGGGCTCTCTGTGGGGCGTGCCGGGTGTGCGGCGTCTGCTGCGGCTACAGCGTGAGGAGCATCGCGATCATGGCGATGCCCATGGACAGCCGGCACGCCATCGCCAGTTCCGTGCGGTCGCCCCACCCCATCGCCGTGCCTCCCCCGGGCCCCTCCGCCGCCGCGGGCGTCGGTAAGGGGGTCGGTACGGGCGTCGGTACGGGCAGGAGGCGGACCCCCGACCAGAGCACGTATCCGGCGAAGTACAGCAGCAGTACGCCGCTGAGCGCCGGTGTACCCCCGCCGCCGTGGCCCGTGTGCGCGGCGGGGGTCGTGGTCATGGCCACCGCCATGTAGACCATGGCGCAGGTGCCGACCAGGTGATGCAGGTGGTGGCGATTGCGCCGGGCCGCCCACAGGGCGCGCAGTGCCGCCGCGCCGAACACGGCCGCGTAAGCGAGCCAGGCCCACCGCGGCGGGGTCAGCACGGCCGCGGGCAGGGCCATCAATGCCATCGCGAACCCCATGAGCGCCTCGCCGCCGGCCGCCCGGCGCTGTTCCTCGATCCTGCTGCGCATCCGCAGCAGACAGTAGGACCCGGTCGCCGCGCACAGCGCGACGAGCAGCCAGCCGGCCTGCGCCGGTCCGTGCACCGCACACCTCCCCGATTGACGGTGTCGTCGGGTCGATGCCCTCGCACGGGGCCTCGTATGCGAGCGCACGGGTGTACGCGGGGAGCGCGAAGGGGGGCGGACGGAACGTGATCGAGGTGACTCCGAAGGGAATCGTTTCCGAGTAAAACACTTGCTAAGGTTCTAGGCATGAGCAGTACACCGCCACCCTCACCCGACCCGTTCGGGCCCTCCCGTGTCCGCCTCCGTGACCGTTTCCGTGTCCGCCGACTCCCGCTCGCCGGTGTGCTGCGCCCGGGCAAGCCGTCCGACATCTGGTTCAAGCCCGCGTCGAGCGTCGTCGTCGCCACGGCGATACCGAACCTGACGCTCCTCGCGCTCGGCCGCCTCGACCTTGTCATGTACACGATGGCCGGATCGTTCTGCGCCCTCTACGCCCACAACCTCCCCTACGCCGCGCGGGCCCGTGCCCTCGCCGGGGTCGTTCTCGGGATGCTGGCCAGTGTCGGCGTCGCCATGGTCGCCGCCTCGCTCACGACGTCGGCGGCGCTGCTCGTGGCGGTCGGTGCGCTGCTCGCCGCCGCGCAGAAGACGCTCTGCGACGCGACCCGCATCGGCCCGCCGGGCCACCTCATCTTCACGTTCATCAGCTCCGCCACCCTGTTCGCGCCGCAGGCCATCGGGCAGGTCCCCGGCCACCTCGCTCTGACACTCGGCGCGGGCGCCGTGGCCTGGCTCGTCGGCATGGCCCCCGCCCTGGTGCGACCGCACGGCCCCGAGCGCCGGGCCACCGCGCGGGCCCTGCACGCGGCAGCCGCGTACGCCGATGCATCGGGCCCAGGACGCGAGCGGGCCCGGCCGGGGGCGGCGGCAGCCGTGCACGCCGCCTGGCAGTCACTGCTCGCCACCGGCGCCCGCACGGCGGCGCGTCGTGCCCTGGAACGCCTGGTGATCCGGGCCGAGGAGGCCCTGGCGGCGCCATCGGCGGCGGACCCCGCCCAGCTGCGCTCCTGGGCGGCGGGGCTGCGCGGCACGAGTGCGGTGCCGCGCCCCGGCGGCGTACGGCCCGAAGCGGACGACGAACTCCTCGGAGTGGAGGCCGAGTTGGCCTCCAGGGCCGCAAAGGGTGCCCTGTGGCGGCGCCTGGGCCCCGGATCGCCGCTGCTGCCCATCGCCCTGCGGACGGCCGTCGGCTGCGCGCTCGCGGGGTACGCGTCGTTGGCGCTCGGCGTCGGCCGCCCCTACTGGGCGCTCGTCACGGCGGCCTCGCTCTACCAGGCCAACGTCACGCTCACCTGGAACAGGGGAGTGCAGCGGGTGGTCGGCAACCTCGTCGGCGTGCTCGCCTTCGCCGCGATCGCCCCGCTTGCCCACCTCAGTCACGCCGCGCTCATCGTCTGCTGCCTGGCGCTCGCCTTCGGGGCGGAGGCGCTGATGGGCCGCAACTACTGGCTCGGCAGCGTGTGCGTCACGCCGATGGCGCTCCTCGTCACCGAGTTCGCACGGATCCAGCAGCCCGGAGGCCTCATCCTCGACCGGGTCGTGGACACGTTCGTGGGCGCGCTGCTCGGCATCCTCGCGGCGATCGCCGTCACCAACCGGCGCGCCGCCGACCACATCGAGCTGGCCATCGACGCCACCGACCGGGCCCGCGCCCGAGCCGAACAGGCCCTTGCGGCCCCGCTCCCCACCCCCGGCGCCCTGCGCCCGGCGCGCCGCGGCCTGACCGCCGCCCTTGTCGACCTGCGCACCGCTCACGACGCGGCGGCGGGCGAATGGTGGCAGCGCGCCCTGCCGGACCAGCGGGTGATGCTCGCCGAGCAGGCGGGACACCGTACGCTCGCGGCGACGGTACGAGGCATGGAGCACGGCGAGTGCGTACGGGTATGACGAGCCGGGCCGGGCCGAAGGGCGAGGACAGGGGCGCATGAGGAACGGGAGCGAACGGGACGCGGCGGCGGAAGCCGTGGCCGCCCGTGCGGGAGACGGTGCCCGTGCGGGAGGCAGTGCCCATGCGCGAGACGGTGCCGCGAGCAGTGCCACGGCTCTTGCCGCGGGCGTGACGGACAGTGCCTCCGACGTCGGCGCGCCCCGCGACACCGTGGCCGCCGTCGTGCGGCAGTGGCAGACGGTGCGGCCGGACATCGACACAGGGCCGATGGAGGTCATCGGCCGCATCAACCGCTGCGCGGCCCTCCTGCAACAGGCCGAGGACGCCCCGCTGCGCCGCGTCGGCCTGACCCGCCCCGAGTTCGACCTCCTCGGCGCGCTGCGCCGCACCGGCCACGAACTGACCCCCGGCGAACTGGCCCGCGAGACCTTCTCCTCGGGCGCCGCCGTCACCAAGCGCCTCAAGCAGCTCCAGGAGCGCGACCTGGTCGACCGGCGCGCCGACACCCGTGACCGCCGCGTCTCGCACGTCAGCCTGACCGACACGGGCCGCGGCCTTGTCGACTCGATCCTGCCCGACCAGCTCGCCTACGAGACGGTTGTCCTCGCCGGTCTCGACGAGGACGGGCAGGACCAACTGAGCTCGCTCCTCGGCGAGTTGCTGGCGCAGCTCGAGGGGCGCCTCGGGCTCTCGCCGGGGTTCCGGGGCTGAGGGGCCTGGCGGGGCCGTACGGGGGTGTCAGTGGTACTCGACGGCCGTTACAGCCCCTCCGTGTGATCCCTTGAGGTCCCGTGATCCCGTGATCCTGTGACCCGTGTGATTTCGTGTGCCCCTCCTCGCCTCCCCAGGAGCCCCCCATGCCCCCGACAGCCGAAGACAGCGGAGAGCAGGGTCCAGCGGACCCCGCGGCCTCGCCCCTGGACGGCCTCCCCACCCTCCGCGGCGTGGCCCGCCCCTCCCTCTGGCTGCTCCTCGTCCCCGTCCTGCTCTACGGCGCCGCCCCGTTCGTGGCCAACCGCATCGAGCCGCGCGTCCTCGGCATTCCCTTCCTCCTGTTCTGGGTCATCGCCGCCACGGTGATCAGTCCTCTGGTCATCTGGATCGCCGCCCGGCTCGACCCGGCGTACCGAACGAACGCCGTCGAGCCCATCCCGGCCGACGACCTCCCGGGCACCGACACCGAAGGAGGCCGCCGATGAACGGCTCCGCGGCCGTCGCGACCACCATCTTCGGCCTCGCGATGGTCGCCACCATCGGGATCGGCGTATGGAGCGCCCGCGGCCGGTCCAAGGGCCTCGCCGAGTGGTCCGTCTCCAGCCGCGGACTCGGCGTCCTGTTCATCTGGCTGCTCATGGCCGGCGAGACGTACACGAGCTTCTCGTTCCTCGGCACCGCGGGCTGGTCGTACTCCTTCGGCGCGCCGATCCTCTACCTGGTCGCCTACCTGACCGTCGGATTCGCCGTCGCGTACGTCGTCGGCCCCGCCCTGTGGACGTACGCGTCCCGGCACGGCCTCATCTCCATCGCGGACATCGCCGAATTCCGGTTCCGCTCGCGCCCGGTGGGGATCCTCGTCGCCGCCGTCGCGACGGTCTTCATCGTCCCCTACATCCAGGTGCAGATTCAGGGCATGGGCGTCGTCGTGAACGCGATGACGTACGGCAGCGTCGATCTCAAGGTCGCCGCCGTCATCTCCTTCGTCGTGGCCGAGGTGTTCATCCTCGTGTCAGGCCTTCGCGGCTCGGCGTGGGTGAGCGCGCTCAAGGACATGCTGGTGATCGTCGCCGTCGTGTTCCTCGCCGTGTACATCCCGATGCACTACCTCGGCGGGTTCAGCGACTTCATGCGGCGCATGGTGACCGAGAAGCCCGAGTGGCTGACCTTCCCCGGGCACGAGTCCGGCGGGCGCAACGCCATGTGGTTCCTGAGCACCGTCGTCCTGAACGCCGTGACGATCACCATCTTCCCGACCACCGTCGCCGGTTACCTCAGTGCGAAGAGCCCCAACGCCCTGCGCCGCAACGCGCTGCTCCTGCCCTGGTACCAACTGCTCCTGTTCGTCCCGATGGTGGTCGGCGCCACGGCGCTGTTCGTGATGCCGACCCTGGGCAACCCCGACCTGGCCCTCTTCAGCCTCGTCACCGACTCCCTGCCCTCACCCGTCGTCGCGCTCATCGGCGTCGCGGGTGCCCTCTCGGCGATCGTGCCGATGAGCGTCTTCATGCTCTCCATCGGCACGCTGTGGGGCCGCACGATCCTCGGCGGCGGCAACGGCGCCGATCCGCGGGCGCGCCGCCGTGTGCTCGGAAAGCCCGGCGACGCCAGTGACATGCGGGCCAAGCGGCTCTCCCAACTGGTGTGTGTCGTCGCCGGGTTGATCGCCCTCGCCGGAAGTCTCTTCTACCCGAACACCCTCGTGGAGCTCTCCGTCCTGTCGTACGAGGGCCTGGCGCAGCTCGTGCCTGTCGTGCTGCTCGCCTTGTTCTGGCGGCGGTTGACCGCGCGGGCCGCCGTCTGCGGGATGCTCACCGGCCTTGCGGTGATGATCCTGCTGTGGGCCACCGACAACGACCCGTACCACGGGGTGAACGGCGGCATCATCGCGCTCGCCGCCAACCTCGCCGTGCTGCTCGCGGTCGTCCGGCTCGCGCCGGGCCCAGGACCGGCCGCGGTTTCCTCCCCGACCCCGGCCACCCCCGACGGGAGCGCGGCGAAAGCCGCCCAACACGTTACGGAGAGCTGATGAGTGATGTCTTCGAGGTGCCGGGACTCCAGGAGCCCGTGGAGATCCTGGTCGACCAATGGGGCGTACCGCATCTGTACGCCGCGTCGCAGGACGACCTCTTCCTGGCCCAGGGCTTCAACGCGGCCCGCGACCGCCTCTTCCAGCTGGACCTCTGGCGGCGCCGCGGACTCGGCCTGCTCGCCGAGGTGCTCGGGGAGGGGTACGCCGAACACGACCGTGCGGCACGGCTGTTCCTCTACCGCGGCGACATGGCCGAGGAGTGGCGCGCGTACGGGGACGACGCGGAACGGGTGACGACGGCGTTCGTCGACGGCATCAACGCGTACGTGTCGCTGTGCCGCGCGGATGCGACCCATCTCCCGGCCGAATTCACCCTGTTGACGTACGAACCGGCGTACTGGCACCCCTCCGACGTGGCCCGCATCCGCAGCCACGGTCTGCAGTACAACCTCCGTGACGAGGTCGCCCGCGCCCTCACCCTGCGCGACCACGGCCCCGACGCGGAGGAGCTGCGCCGCCGCCGCGAGCCCGCTCCGCACCGGCTGCGCGTCCCCGAGGGGCTCGACCTGTCCGTCATCCCGCCCGACGTCCTGCGCGTGTACGAGATGGCCACCACGCCCCCATGGGCGGCGGGCGCGGCGCCCCGACAGGGCCTGGACGGCTCCAACAACTGGGTCATCGCCCCGTCCCGGACAGCCACCGGCCGCCCCCTCCTGGCCAACGACCCGCACCGCGGCATCGCCCTGCCCGCCCTTCGCTACCTCGCACACCTCTCGGCGCCCGGCATCGACGCCGTCGGAGCGGGCGAACCGGCCCTGCCCGGCATCTCCATCGGTCACAACGGCCAGGTCGCCTTCGGCCTGACGATCTTCCCGATCGACCAGGAGGACCTGTACGTCTACCGCACGAACCCGGCGAACCCGCACGAGTACTGGTACCAGGACCGCTGGGAGCCGATGACGCGCGTCACGGAACCGATCCCGGTGCGCGGCGGCGAGGCGATCCCGGCAGACCTGTGGTTCACGCGCCACGGCCCGGTGATCCGCGAACTCCCCGACCGGAACGCCGCGTTCGCGGTCCGCGCGGCCTGGCTCGGCCCCGGCATGGCCCCCTACCTGGGCAGCATGGACTACATGCGGGCGGCGAGCCCCGACGCGTTCGTCACGGCGATGCGCCGCTGGGGAGCCCCCGGCGAGAACCAGGTCTACGCGTCCCCGGACGGCACGATCGGCTGGCGCCCCGCAGGTCGTGTCCCCGTACGCCCGGGCTGGGACGGCACACTGCCCGTGCCGGGCGACGGCCGCTACGAATGGGACGGCTTCCTGGACGTGGAGGACCTCCCCTCGGTCCGCGACCCGGCCCAGGGCTGGTTCGCCACGGCCAACCAGCTGAACCTGCCGCCCACATATCCGAACGCGGAGAAGACGGTCACGTACGACTGGTACGCACCGACGCGCCACGACCGCATCACGGAGGAACTGAGTGCGCACGCGGCCTGGACGGTCGAGGACTGCGTACGACTGCAGACGGACTACGTCAGCCTGCCCGGGCGGCGGGTACACGCGCTGCTCGCGGGGCTGCGGGGCGGGGACGCGGAGTCCGGGGCTTCCGCGCCCGGCGATGATCGCTCGGCCGTTTCTGGTGCCGCAGCGGACGCCGCCAAGTCCGGTCGCCCCACCGCCCCCGGTGACCCCCTCGCCACCGCCCTCGCCCTCCTGCGTGACTGGGACACCCGTCTCACCGTCGACTCCCCGGCCGCCGCCCTCTTCGAGGTCTGGTACCGGCGGCACCTGCGTCCCGCCCTACTGGCGCGGGCCCTCGACGGGATCGTGGGCGAAGAGCGCCGTGAGCGGGCCCTGGCGCGGATCCTTCCCGCCGAGGACGCGGCGGCGGACGCCCGCGTCGATCTGGAGCTCCTCGAAGGTGACCCGGACCCCGGGGTGCTGCTCGGCACGCTCGCCGCGGCCTTCGACGAACTCGCCGGGCTCCTGGGCGCCGACCCGGCCTCCTGGTCCTGGGGCGCCCTTCATCACGCCCACCCGCACCACCCCATCGCCGCCCTGCTAGACGGGCCCGCCCCGGACTGGGCCTCCGTGGGCCCCGTACCGCGCGGCGGCAGCGGCGACACCGTGGGCGCCGCCGCCTACGGGCCCGGGTTCCGGCAGACCGCGGGGGCCTCCTTCCGTATCGTCGTGGACGTCGGCTCCTGGGACGACTCCGTGGCGATGAACTCGCCGGGGCAGTCCGGCGTTCCGGGCAGCCCGCACTACGACGACCTGTTCGCGAGCTGGGCCGCCGACGGTTCCTTCCCGCTCCTCTACTCCCGCGACGCGGTGGAGAAGCACACGCGGCGGACGATCACGCTGCGACCGTCCGCCGCGAAACCTCAGGGGGCGGCCGACCCGAAGGGCAGGTAGTCCATCTCGTACCCGAAGCAGCGGGGACCGGCGAGCGCGAGCCCGCCCGGAGTGATCCAGCGTGGGTCGCAGCGCGCGGCGAAGACGCTGACGCGCAGGCCGTAGCGCAGGCCCTCCGTGGTCACCGGGTCGCCGGTCTCGCTGTCCAGGACGCAGATCAGGTCGGGCGTGGTCGCGACGGACACCCCGTCGAGCGTGGCGAGCAAGTGCTCGTTCTGGAAGCCGAGTTCGAGTACCCTCTCGGAGTCACCCCGCGTCCCTTCGATACGTGCGTGACCGCGCGCGAAGCCACCCTCCGTACGGCGGATCACGTCGACCACCTTGCCCGTCAGGAGGGGAACGCCGGCCAGCATCGCCCGCGCCGCCGCCACCGGATCGCCGTGCGCGGCCCGCGCCTCACGCACCACCGCGCCGAGCCGCCGGGCGAGCGTCAGCGTCGCCGGTACCAGGCCGTCGGCGAGCTGATCGCCGCGCAGCACCGTGTCCGCGCAACTGATCTGGCAGCCGAGCTCCACGCACACCGCACGCGCGATCCGCTCGGCCGCGTGATTGTCGACGGCCTCGACGATGACCGTGTTGCCCTTGTCGTCGGCGAGCGCCATCGGTGAATTGGTGATCCCGGCAAGGCCCGGCAGCACCATCTGCGCCTCGGGGAACGCCCGCCCCATCGCGTCCCCGTCCACGAGGGGAAGCCCGGCCCGTGCGGCGCACGCGATCGGCAGCATCGAGTTGACCCCGCCGACCTCCAGCGGCGTGAGGTGAGTGGCACGGCGCCCGAGGTGTTTCTCCAGGGCCCGCAGCGCGGCCAGGTGCTCGTTGCCGTTGGGCACGCGCTCCAGGAGGACGGTGGGTGCGCCCATGCCGGAGATGGGAACGACGGTCGCGTCGGCGTCGACCTCGTCGATGCGGACGACCCGCACCGGCCCGAAGGCGCGGATCGCCTCACGGGCGAGCAGTTTGCCGATGTAGGGGTCACCGCCGCCGCCCGTACCGAGGATGCCCGAGCCCCGGGCGATGTCGTCGAGGTTGTCGAGGGTGATCTCGCGTATCGGAAGGGTGGTCTCACGCATCGGAGGCGGCCCCGGCGCCGGACCCCGTGGCCGGGCTGAGACGCCCCAGGTCGAGATCGCCCACCGCCTTGACGCGGATGCGCGTGGCGCCGCCGGGCAGATAGGCGAGCGGCACCTCCTCGATGTCGACGACGCGTACGCTGCCGGGGCGCGCCCCGGCGTCCCGCGCACGCCCGACGGCCTCGTCGCGGGCTTCGGCGAGCACCGCGTCACGGTGTCCTTCGGGGACGCGGAAGACCCGGTCGACCTCGCCGCCGACCTGCGCGATCGCCGCACCCACCGCGTTGGCCACGTCGAAGTGCCCCGGCCTGCGCACATCGCTGAAGCCGGGCAGTGCGTCGGGCACGAGCACGGAGCCGCCGCCGACGGCGACCACCGGAAGGACCGCCGCCGAGGTCCGCATCCGGTCGACGCCTTCGGCGAGCCGCTCGGCGATGCGGTCCAGAGCGCACTCGGTGAACTCCGGGTCCAGATGGGTGACATGGGCGCTGTCGCCGATGTCCGCCCGGCCCGCGGCCACCGCGAGATCCGTCGCCGTCAGCCGCGTACCGCCGAAGACGAGTGCTTCCTCCGTGAGCAGGTAGCCGACCGACCGGGGGCCGGTCCCGCCGTCGCGCGACACCAGGGAACCACCGCCGATGCCCAGTGAAAGGACGTCGGGTATGCGGAAGTTGGTGCGGATGCCCGCGGCCTCGCTCTCGCCCGCCGTCTCGCGCGGAAAGCCCCCGGAGAGGATGCCGATGTCGGCCGTCGTGCCGCCCACGTCGACGACCGCGCAGTCCCCGAGCCCGGACAGGAGAGCCGCGCCGCGCATCGAGTTGGTCGGCCCCGACGCGAACGTGGCGACGGGACAGGTGCGCGCGAAGTCGACGTCCATCAGTGTCCCGTCGTTCTGCGACAGAAAGAACGGCGCCGTGATCGACATCTCGGCCAGCGCCTTCCCGAACGACTCGACGACGACGGTCGCCAGATGGCGCAGCGACGCGTTGATGATCGTGGCGTTCTCGCGCGCGAGCAGCCCGACCCGGCCGAGACCGTGCGAGAGCGAGAAATGCGTGCCCTCACCCAGCTCGGCCCGCAGGATTTCGGCGGCGAGCCGCTCGTCCTCCTCCGCGACCGGCGAGAACACCGACGACACGGCGACCGAGGTGAGCCCGCGCGCGGCGATGTCTGCGGCCGTGCGCCTGAGCTCCTCCGGGTCGAGCGGAGACAGCGGCCGACCGTCGAACTCCCGCCCGCCGTGGCAGAGATAGGCGTGCCCGCCGACGGCGGCCCGCTGCCGCGCGGGCCAGTCAGCCATGGGCGGCAGGGCGGCGGTGGCGGGAAGACCGAGACGTACGGCTGCCACGGGGGTGAGCCGGGCGCCCTCGACGAGTGCGTTGAGGAAGTGCGTGGTGCCGATCATCACCGCCGTGACGGATTCGACGGGCGGTGCGAGCGCCCGGATCACGGCGGTGACTCCGGAGGTGATGTCGGGGGTGGTCGGTGACTTGGCCGCCGCGAGCACGCGGTCGTCGTGCCCGAGGAGGGCGGCGTCGGTGTTGGTCCCACCGACATCGATGCCGATACGCATAGTGGTGGAGTCCTTCGTGTGACGACGGATGATGCGTAGTACGGACGTGACGCACGCCGCGATCAACCAGGCGCCGGGAGACCGCCTGCACAGGGCGTCTCTCGGCCATCTGACGGCGGCATCGACTGTCAGACGGCGGCCGCGGCCTTCGGAGCCCCTTATGCCGGCCCGATGGGCCACCCCCTCGCGTCGCCGCAGCAAGGACTCCGGGAAATCGAAGCGGCGCCTACTCCACCACTCTCAGGCGCCACCGAGCCGCACGACAGGCAGGAAGCGGCCCCTCCGGCGTGCGCGCGTCCCCCGATGGCGCGTATCGACCCCACACCGGGGTGGCCGAAGCCACCCCGGTCACTGCCTGGTTCGCCCTCTCAGGCCTCCGCCGCTAAGGGAACTGCGGCTTCTGCGGAGCCATCGAGCGCTCCGCCACCTCCGCCGCCACCCGCGCGTGGATTTCCTCCGGCGAGAGATAGACGTCCGTCATCTCGAAGTCGTTGAGCGTGGCGGGCCGTTGCCTCTGGAACCCGGTCCGTACGTAGTCGTCGCCCGCGAGCGCGTTGAGCCCCCAGTTCGCGGCCGTGCGGAAGCGTGCGGTGAGTGTGCGCATCGCCCCCAAGTGATAGCCGCGCGCAACGACTTGGGCGGGCAGCCCCGTCAGCTCCACGCCCATCGGCTTCGACACGGCCTGGATGCCGCCGAGGTCGACGACCAGGCCCATGTCCTTGTGCCGGTAGGCGGTAAGGGGCTGTCCCTTCAGCGCCGCGGTGACGTTCTTCGCGGCGGCCCATCCCTGCCGCATCGCGTGCTGCGCGGTCGGCGGGCAGATCGCCTCGCCGCCCTTGACGAGGTCGGGAACGGCCGCCGCGTCGCCGAGCGCGAACACGCCGTCAAGGCCTGGCACCGTCAGATTCGGCTCGACGACCAGACGGCCCCGGTTGGTCTCGGCGCCCAGCGTGGCGATGAGCGGGCTCGGCGCGACACCGGCGGTCCAGATCAGCGTGTGGCAGGGCAGCGTACGCCCGTCGGTCAGCGTGACGGTGTCGTCGGTCGCCTTCTCCACCGTCACACCGAGCGACACATGAATCCCGCGCCGCTGCACTATGGCGAGCGCCTTCTCGCCGAGCCGGTCACCCAGCTCGGGCATCAACTTCGGTGCCACGTCGACCAGATGCCACTTGATCTGCGACGGATCGAGCCCGGGGTAGCGCTTGACGGCGGCACTCGTCAGGCGGTGCAGATACGCCGCCGTCTCCGTCCCGGCGTACCCGCCGCCGACGACCACGAACTGCAGCCTGGCCTCCCGCTCGGCGCGGTCCGAGCTCGCGGCGGCCAGGTCGAGCTGGGAGATCACGTGGTCGCGGATCCAGGCGGCCTCGGCCAGCGTCTTCACGCCCACGGCGTGCAGGTCGACGCCGGGGATGTCGAACTGCCGGGTCACGCTGCCCGGGGTCAGGACGAGGTAGTCGTAGCGCTCGATGACCTCGTCGCCGTTGATCTTCCGTACGATCACGGCCTTCGCGTGCGGGTCCACCCCAATGGCCCCGCCCGGCACGATCGCGGTACGGCGCAGCATGCGGCGCAGCGGCACCGCGACCGACTGCGGGGTGAGCACGCCCGACGCGACGTGGGGGAGCAGGGGTAGATACAGCTGATGGTCCTGCGGGCTGATCAGTCGCAGCTCGGCGTCCTGCGCCTTGAGCGTCCGCTCCAGCTTGTGCGCGCACTCCATACCGGCGAAGCCACCGCCGATGATCAGAATCCGGGGACGTTGCATAAGAGATCGCTCCAGGGTTGGGCGAGGGGTCCGGTCAATCCTCCGACGAGGGGCGGCCCGACGCACCTCGGGTGCGCCGGGCGAGTCACTCGAGTACCCCGCAACCGTGACCTTCACGCGCTCTTCCCCGAGCGCTGCTTCTCCGAGCAGTCCAGAGAGAACAAGGGAGAGGCGAGAGGGAGGTCAGGGCAGCTCAGATGCTGGGCCGGTAGCGGATGGGATGGTCTTCCGGTACCTCGACGATGACGATCTTGACGCCGTCCGGGTCGGTGATCCACATCTCCACGAGCCCCCAGGGCTCCTTCACCGGCTCCCGCGCCACCTCCACCCCGCGCACCACGAAGTCCGCGTGCGCCGCCCGCGCGTCCGCCACCTGGAGCCACAGCTGAAGGCCGGGCGTGGGCGGAGTCGCCGAGCGGCCGGAGACCTCGAGGAAGCCGCCGCCGAGGAAGTAGACCGTGCCGCGCTCGGGGCCCGTGCCGAACTCGCGGTAGACGGCGAGGCCCAGCGCGTCGCCGTAGAACGCGCGTGAGCGCTCGGGGTCGGTGGGACGGAGGAGGATCCTGCTGCTCAGTACATGCACCATGCAGCCGCACCTTAGTAGGGGGATACCCTCGGCGGTGCCTCGCCCACGCCGCGCAGGAAAGCGGTGGGCCAGAGAGATCGGAGAACCCGCCCCATGGACACCGCACCGCGCCCCAGCACGAGCGACCTCACCTTCCGGGACGCCACCGACGCGGACGTCGACGCGCTCGTCTCGCTCATAGAGTCGGCGTACCGCGGCGATTCCAGCCGGGCCGGCTGGACCACAGAGGCGGACATCCTCCAGGGGCAGCGGACCGACCCGCAGGGTGTCGTCGACGTCATCAAGTCGCCGGCCGGCAAGCTGCTCACGGTCGAGCGCGACGGTGAGATCGTCGCCTGCTGCCAGCTCGAACACCGCGGTGAGCACGCCTACTTCGGGATGTTCGCGGTGAGCCCGGCGCTCCAGGGCGCGGGTCTCGGCAAGGTGATCATGGCGGAGGCCGAGCGGACCGTACGCGAGGCGTGGGACGCGAAGGAGATGCACATGACCGTGATCTCCGTACGCGACGACCTCATCGCCTGGTACGAGCGGCGCGGCTACCGCCGTACGGGAAAGATGACCCCCTTCCCGTACGGCGACGAGCGATTCGGCATTCCGCAGCGGGACGACCTGCAGTTCGAGCTGCTGGTCAAGCCCCTCGCCTGAGCGCGGCCGGGAGAACCCGGGCGCGGCCGGGAGGAGCGGTCAGGCCGTGAAGCGGCCCGTCCGCTTGATGTCCGGATAGTCCGTGGTCGCTCCGTCCAGTTGCAGCGCGCGCACGAGCCGCAGATCGTCCTGCGTGTTCACGACCCAGCCGATGATCCGCAGGTCGGCCTTCCTGGCACGCTCGGTGATCTCCAGGGTCAGGCGCCTGATGTTCAGTACCAGGGTGGTGGCGCCGACCGCCGTGGCGCGCTCCACGACGTCGGTGCCGTAGCGGCTCGCGACGAGCGCGGTGCGGACGCCCGGGACCAGGCGCGCGATCTCGGCGATCGCCTCGTCGTGGAAGGAGATCACCTCGACGCGGCCGACCAGATCGCGCCGGTGCATCACCTCGGCGAGGGCGCGGGCGGCGGCCACATCCTTGATCTCGGCCTGCAGCGGCGCCTGCACGGCGTCCAGGACCTCTTCGAAGACGGGGACGCGCTCGCCGCGCCCAGCGTCGAGCTCCCGCAGCTCGGCCAGGGTCTTCTCGGCGATCGGTCCCTTCCCGTCGGTCGTACGGGCCACGTCGGCGTCGTGCATGACGACGAGGGCGCCGTCCTTGCTCAGATGCAGATCGAGTTCGATGAGATCGAGGCCCGCGGCTTGCGCGGCGATGAAGGACCGAAGGGTGTTCTCGGGTTCGACACCCATGACCCCGCGGTGACCGATGGTGAGGAAGTTCAAGGTTCACTCGCTTCCGTCGACGGCGGCTCGGTGGCCACGCGGCGAGGACGGAGGTGCCACGCGGCAATGTCGCAGCCTAACGGCCCGCCTCGGTGAAGGAAGTGCCCGTACGGGGTTGCCCCGAAGAATCGGAGTCGTCCGCTCTGATTCCCACGATCCCCAGGAGTAGCCCGGTGATGACGGCGGCGACAAGGACGGCGCGGGTGCTCACAGGTGCACTGCTCCATACGGCGGGGGCGGCTGACACCGCCCGTCCTACCGGTCGGCGGCCCCGCGCCGCGAGCAACGTCACCCGTGGGTGGGCGAGTCCCCGGGGGGTTGACCGGAGGGGGCGCGGTCGGTGATTTTGGCGCGATCAGTGCGCATCTCGGCCGCGGATTCCGACCCGGCTCCCGCCCCGGCTCCCGCCGCGGATTCCGCGAGGTCGGCAAGCATCGCCTGGGCCAGTTCGATTTCCGCCTCAAGGCGCCGGCCGCTCCAGCGGAGCGCGATCTGCGGATGCGTCCACGCCTCCTGCCCGTCCGCGCGGGCGAGCGCGTCGTGCACCTCCTTCAGTTCGCCCCGCGTGTGCGCGATGTGCTCGCTCACCAGGGCCCGCAGGTGATCCGGCGCCGCGAGGTGCCCGAGCCAGACCCGGAGCAGCAGCGGATGCTTCAGGACGGGCGGCCCCGCGTCCTCGGCGCCCCCCGCCCATCCGACGAGCGCGGCACGGCCCTCGGCCGTGATGGCGTACGACCGCTTCGCGCGGGGCTCCTCGGGCCCCGAGCGCCGGGACGTGGCGTACCCGAGCGCTTCGAGGCGGCGCAGTTCGGCGTAGATCTGGCTGATGGCGGGTGCCCAGTAGAAGTGGCGCAGCGAGGCGTCCGCCCACTTCTTCAGTTCGTATCCGGTCCGTTCCCCGGGGAAGGAGAGCAGGCCGAGCACGGCCCACGCCGTCGGCGGCAGCTCGGCGGGCGGCTTGTGCTGCGGTGAGGTGGGGCGGGGGGCTGCCATATGACTGATTGAAGTGAACGTCACAGCGTCGGCGCAAGATGCGTGCGGTGCGAAGGGCGTGCGGGGGTATAGGGGGTTCATGAGTGATCTCCCGACGCCGCACATCCGCAGACTGCTCGGCGCCACCGACCGTCTCGCGTTCCGCCGCGTGGCCGCCCGCTCCTGGCCGGCGGCGCAGCCCGTCCTGCCCCGGCTGAGCCGCACTGCCGACCACGGACTGCTGTGGTTCGGCATCGCCGCGGGAATGTGGGCCTTCGGCGGTGCGCGCGGCAGGCGTGCGGCAGTGCGCGGTGTCGCATCGCTGGCTCTCGCGTCGGCCACGGTCAACACCCTGGGCAAGAGCGCGGTGCGCCGCTCGAGGCCGGTCCTCGACACCGTGCCGGTGATACGGCATCTCTCCCGGCAGCCGGTCACCAGCTCGTTCCCCTCCGGGCATGCGGCATCGGCGGCGGCCTTCGCCGCCGGTGTGGCCCTTGAGTCGCGGGGGATGGGCGTGGCCGTGGCCCCGGTCGCGGCGTCGGTGGCCTTCTCCCGCGTCTACACCGGAGTGCACTACCCCAGCGATGTCCTGGTCGGCGCGGCCCTGGGCGTCGGCGCCGCCTACGCGGTGCGCGGCATGGTGCCGTCGCGGGCGCAGCTGCCACCGCCCGCCCGGCCCCGTACGGACGCGCCCGCGCTGCCGGACGGCGATGGCCTCGTCGTGGTGGTGAACCCCTCTTCCGGGGCCCAGCCGCAACTCCTTGACCCGGTCCGGCAGTTGAAGACGGCCCTGCCCAAGGCAGAGGTGATCCTCTACGAGGAGGAAGCGGGGCCGCTGCCCAAGGTCCTGGAGGAAGCGGCCAGGGAGGCGGCCCGGCGCGGCGGAGTCTTCGGCGTGTGCGGGGGAGACGGCACGGTGAACGCCGCCGTGACACCGGCCCTGCGGTTCGACGTGCCGCTGATGGTCCTTCCGGGCGGAACGTTCAACCACTTCGCCGCGGACCTGGGCGTCGACACGGTCGCGGACGCCTGCGCCGCCCTCGCTGTGGGCAGTGCCGTACGTGCCGACGTCGGCCGGATCAAGCCCCTGGCAGGGATCGGTCCCGACGGCCGGTCGTACTCCGATCCTGTGTACTTCCTGAACACCTTCAGCCTCGGCGCCTACCCCGAACTCGTCCGCATCAGGGAGGAGTGGTCCCCGAAGATCGGCGGTCCGCCCGCCGCCCTGCTCGGCGTCGCCCAGATCATCCACACGGGGCGGCCGCTGCGCGCGGTGGTGAACGGCAAGGCCCGCTCGATGTGGCTGCTCTTCGCGGGCAACGGCGCCTACCGCAGCGCCGGCATCGCCCCGGTGCGCAGGCACGACCTGGCCGACGGTCTTCTCGACGTGCGCATCGCGAACGGCGGGCACTTCGCGCGCAGCCGCCTCCTCGCCGCGGCGGTGGCCGGTCAGCTGGCCAAGACCCGCCTGTACGCGTCCGCCAAGGCCCAGCGTCTGGTCATCTCCGGCCTGCCCGAGGACACACAGATGGCGTACGACGGTGAACTCGCCCCCGCGCCCCCCGCCCTGCTCCTCGACAAGCTCCCCGAGGCGCTCACCGTCTACCGGCCGATCGCCGACTGACCCCGGCGCGGGCACGGAAGACGTACGGAACGCGTACGGAAGGCATTACGCCAAGCGGCGCACACTCGGCGTGCGCGCCGGGCCCGCCGCCGGTGTGCTGGCCCTCATGGGCTACGACATAGACAGCCCGCGTGAAGCGGGCACCACACGACGTGACGTACTGAGCGTCGCCGCGGTCCTCATGGCCGGCGGCGCCTTCACGGTGGCGGGACCGGCGCCGCACGCAGCCGCGGAGTCCGACGGCGGCTGCGGCGTCGGCTACGACGAGGAGTTCGAGGCGGCTCTCGCCGAGGCGGACGAGGCGGTCCCCGAGACCCGCGCGCTCGCCCCGGAACGACCTCCCGGAAGATTCGCCCTGCCGCTGCGCCGGGGCTTTCGCGTCACCGCCCGCTACGGGGTGCGCGGCAACTGGATCGCCGGGCACCACACCGGCATCGACCTCGCCGTCCCGCAGGGAACCCCGGTGCACGCCGTGGGCGCGGGCACCGTCGTCCTGGCGCGCTGGTCGGGCGCGTACGGCAAGGCGGTGACGGTGCGACTGCGGGACGGGCACTACTCCGTGTACGGGCACCTCTCCCGCATCTCGGTACGCCAAGGGGCCCGCATCGGTACCGGAGACCGGATCGGCAGCAGCGGGGCCACAGGGCGTGCCACCGGACCCCACCTCCACCTGGAGATCCGGGCCCGGCGGGGCTACGGATCGGACATCAACCCGGTCAGGTATCTCGCGAAGCGCGGGGCACGGCTGCTGTGAGCCTGGCCGGGAGCGTCAGGAGCGTCGGGAGCGGGTGACTCGGTACTTACTGTCGAGTAAGGTCGGCCTCCCGTCGCCACCTCAGGAGGCAGCATGTCGCCGGCACCCCGTTCCCCGATGCTTCTGGCCGGTCTGCTCGCCGGGGCCGGAGTCCTGCACTTCGCCGTCCCGAAGGCGTTCGACGCCACCGTGCCGCGCGTCCTGCCCGGATCGCCGCGCACCTGGACGTACGCGAGCGCCGTGGTCGAGTTCGGCCTTGCGGCCGGAGTGGCGCTGCCCCGCACCAGGCGCCCCGCGGCCCTTGCCACGGCGGCCTTCTTCGTGGGCGTGTTCCCCGCCAACGTACAAATGGCGGTGGACTGGCGTCGCCGCTCCGCCCCGCTCAGGGCTGCAGCGATAGGCCGCCTCCCGCTCCAGGTCCCGCTCGTGCTGTGGGCCAGGAACGTGGCGGGGGCCTCGCGTCGCGTCGGCGGCGAGTCCTAGGGCCCTTCTGATGGATCTCCGCGGCGTCGCGACGCCCGGCACGCACCCCCACTGCCTTAAGGGCGTGGGAGGTACCCCCTCTCACCGCACGGCGCAAAGGGACAGGTGGCTCCGCCACATGACCCTTCACGCCGCACGCCGAGGGCACGCACCGAACGCCGCTCCTTCTCCCACGGAGATCCATCAGAAGGGCCCTAGCGCACCGCGCTGCGGCCCTCGACCGCCGTGGAGGTCGTCGTGGTGTGGGCCAGGTGCGCGGTCCGTGCCGGGACGTCGACCGTATAGGTGTCCACGGTCATGGCCCGCTCGGAGACCTTGAGCACCATGAACCCCACGTCGGAGAAGTTCTGCCAGGCGGCGGGGTGGTCGAAGTGGGCCCTGCCGTCACCGGACTTGGCGGCGGCCCCGCTGACGATCTGGCGGGTGCCCGCCGTACGGGCCGTGGGCTCGAGGACCTGGAGGGTGTGGTCGTGCCCGGACAGGATCAGGTCGGCCCTGCCGCACACCACCTGTTCGTACAGCTCCTTGAGGTGGATCCCGCTCGTGTAGTGGCCGATGACGAATCCGTCGTACGAACCGGCGTTGCCGTGCTTCCTGTTGTTCAGCGGACTCTTGCGAGGAGCCCCGGGCGTTCACGCCCGGGAGGAATCGCATCCCGTCGCTGCGACGCGGAGCGTCGCGGTGTCGTGACCGGCGGAGCCGGTGGGGAGCGCTGGGACGGCTGGTCCGGCGGAGCCGGACGTGAAGGCTCAGCCGGGGCGCTTCTGGTTCTCGATGTACTCCTTGATGACCTTGAGTGGGGCCCCTCCGGCGGACGCGGCGAAGTATGAGGGTGACCAGAAATGGTCGCCCCAGAGGTACTTGCGGATGTGGCCGGGGAACTCCTGGCGCAGGCGGCGGGCCGTGACGCCCTTGAGGGAGCCGACCAGCCGGGACAGGGCGACCTTGGGGGGATAGTGGACGAGGAGGTGGACGTGGTCGGTTTCGCCGTTGAACTCCGTCAGCTCAGCGCCGAAGTCGGTGCAGACGTCCCGCATGACCTCCTCGCAGCGGGCGAGGATGTCGTCGGTGAAGGGGCCGCGCCGGTACTTCGGGGTGAAGACCAAGTGCGCGTGGAGGGTGGAGACAACTGTTCTACCCCTCCTCAGATCGGGGTTAGGTTCCCATCGAGGTGACATGGACTGATTGTAGGAGTGTTAGCTTCGGGTCATGAAGCTGGTGGTGCGGGTCAAACTGCTGCCGACGCCCGCACAGGCGGCGGCACTTGAGACGACCCTGCACGCCTGCAACGAGGCCGCGACCTGGGTGGCGCAGGTCGCGTTCGAGAAGGACGTCCGCCGCCCGCTGGGCCTGCGCAAGCACACCTACACCGAGGTCAGGCAGCGGTGGGCGCTGGGCGCGCAGGCCGCCCAGCATGCGATCAAGAAGACCTGTGACGCCTACACCACCCTGCGCGCCAACCTCCGCAGCGGACGGTACGGGCGGCCCGGCACCACGCGCCACACCCGCGCGTCAGGCAAGCCCGTCACCTTCCGGCCGGAGGCGGCCCAGCCCTACGACGACCGGATGCTGTCCTGGCAGCACGAGGCCCGCACGGTGTCGATCTGGACCACGTCGGGCCGGCTGAAGGGCGTGGCGTTCACCGGGCAGGCCGAGCAACTGGCCGTGCTGGCCGCACATCGCCAGGGTGAGTCCGACCTGGTCCGCCAGGGCGGGAAGTGGTTTCTGATCGCGACCTGCGAGATCCCCGAGAATGCCTTGAACGCCCACCCGGTGGGCTTCATCGGGGTCGACCTGGGGATCGTGAACATCGCCGCCACCTCCGACGGTGAGCGCCACTCTGGCCGTCGGGTCAACCGGAAGCGGGAGAACGACCGGGCGCTGCGGTCCAAGCTGCAGAAGAAGGGCACGAAGTCCGCGAAGCGGCGGGCGAAGAAGTACGCGGGCAAGGAAGCCCGTCGTAACAAGGACATCAACCACAAGATTTCGAAGCGGATCGTGGCGGAGGCTGAACGCACCGGTCGCGGGATCGCCCTGGAGGAACTGACGGGCATCCGCGAGCGGGCACGGCTGAGAAAGCCCCAACGCACCACGCTCCACTCCTGGGCCTTCGCCCAGCTCGGCGCCTTCCTCGCCTACAAAGCGAAGAGGGCCGGGGTGCCGGTGATCTACATCGATCCGGCGTACACCAGCCAGGAATGCTCCCAGTGCCACCACACCGCACGCGGAAACCGGCCCTCCCAGGCCCGCTTCGCGTGCACGTCCTGCGGCTTCGTTGAGCACGCGGATCACAACTCGTCCCACAACATCTCCCACCTCGGATGGATGGCGTGGGTTCGCGGGGCCCAGTCAACGGCCCCAGCCCTCACACTCATCGCGTGAGAGCCGGACGCAGCCAGGACCCATCACAGCCAGTGATGACCTGAGCAGCAAGCCCGGGACTTCAGTCCCGGGTAGTTGACGTAGGGATGGTGGCCGAGCACCACCTTCCAGCGGGCCCGTGACGTGGCCAGTACGTCACGACCTCCCTCTACGAGTCCCAGCTCGCCCTGCACATCAACTGGGCCACCGGCTACTTCGCCACCGGGGAACGGCCGACGCGCCTGGGCTCCGGCCACCCGAGCCTCGTCCCGTACCAGGCCTACGCCGCCTCCGACGGGCACTTCGTGATCGCCGTCGGCAGCGACGGCCTCTTCCGCCGCCTGAGTCAGACGCTCGGCCACCCGGAGTGGGCCGACGACCCGCGCTTCGCCACCAACCGCGCCCGCGTCACCCACCGCAACGCCCTCAACGCCAAGTTGGAGGCGGTCCTCGTCGACGAGACCGTGGCTCACTGGTGCGCGCTGCTCAAGCCGCGAGGCGTCCCCGTCGCCCCCATCCGCACCCTCGACGAGGTCTACGACTGCCCGCAGACCGAGGCGCTCGGCATGGTCCAGAAGGTCGACCACCCGGACGTGGGCCCGCTCCAGCAGGTCGCCTTCCCCGTCAGCTTCCGCGGCGAACGCCCCGCCGTACGCACCGCACCGCCCACCCTCGGCCTGCACAGCAGGGATGTACTCGCCGAACTCGGCTACGAAGAAGCGGACATCGACCGTCTGCTCGACCACCCGCAGAACCCGCAGAACCCGCAGCACCCACAGCACCCGCAAGGAGCCTGACCATGCCGTTCCCCGCCCTCGACGCCGTCGACCCGCTGAACCTGGAGGCGCTCCTCACCGACGAGGAGCGCGCCGTGCGCGACACGGTCCGCCAGTACCTCGACGACAAGGTGGAGCCCCACATCGCCGACTGGTTCGAGTCCGGAGAGCTGCCGGACCTGCCCGAACTCGCCCGCGCATTCGGCAAGATGGGCCTGCTCGGCATGCACCTGGAGGGCTACGGCTGCGCCGGCATGTCGGCCCGCGCGTACGGAATCGCCTGCCGTGAACTGGAGGCGACCGACTCCGGCCTTCGCTCCTTCGTCTCCGTTCAGGGATCCCTGGCGATGTTCGCCATCCACCGCTTCGGCTCCGAGGAGCAGAAGCGGGAGTGGCTGCCGCGCATGGCGGAAGGATCCGCCATCGGCTGCTTCGGCCTGACCGAACCCGACCACGGCTCCGACCCGTCCTCCATGACCACCCGCGCCCGCCGCGACGGGGAGGACTGGATCCTCGACGGCCGCAAGATGTGGATCACGAACGGTTCGGTGGCGGCCGTCGCCGTCGTCTGGGCGCGGACGCAGGACGGCGTACGAGGCTTCATCGTGCCCACCGAAACGCCCGGCTTCTCCGCGCCGGTCATCAAGCACAAGATGTCGCTGCGCGCCTCCGTCACCAGCGAACTCGTTCTGGACGGCGTCCGGTTGCCCGCGTCCGCGCTGCTCCCGGCGGCGAACGGCGTCGGCGCCCCGCTCACCTGCCTGAACGAGGCGCGCTACGGCATCGTCTGGGGCGTCACGGGCGCGGCCCGCTCGGCCTGGCGGTCGGCGCGCGACTACGCCCTGCAGCGCGAGCAGTTCGGCAAGCCGATCGCGGGCTTCCAGCTGACGCAGCAGAAGCTGGTGGACATGGCACTCGAACTCCACAAGGCGACACTGACCGCCCTGCACCTGTCCGCCCTCAAGGACTCGCCCGCCGGTGTCCACCCGGCGCAGATCAGCTTCGGCAAGCTGAACAACGTACGCGAGGCCATCGAGATCTGCCGCACCGCGCGCACGATCCTCGGCGCGAACGGCATCTCGCTGGAGTACCCGGTGATCCGGCACGCCAACAACCTGGAGTCGGTGCTGACCTACGAGGGAACGAGCGAGATGCACACGCTCGCCATCGGCCAGGCCCTCACCGGCCACGCGGCCTTCCGCTGACCGGGCCCTCAGGTGCCGAGTTCGTGCAGCGCGGCGCCCACCAGCGTCCGCACTCCCGGCAGCAGGACCGAGAGATCCGGGGCGAACAGAGGGCTGTGATTGCCCGGCACGCCGGTGATCTTCTCGCCGAGTTCCTGGCCGGGCGCCGCCTGCCAGGCGGCCCCCGGCGTCGAGGGCACGAACCAGAAGTCGTAGGGCACCCCGGCGGGCACGAGGAGGGAGAAGTCCTCGCTGCCCATCGCGGGACCGAAGTCCAACACGCTCGCCTTGCCGAACAGTTCGCGGTGCACGGACGCGATGTCCGCGTCGAGCGCGGCGTCGTTGACGGTGGCAGGGAAGCTCGCGCCGATGGTCACCTCCGGCGGCGTGAGGCACCCGGCGGCCCGGCACTCTCCTTCGACGATGCGGCGGACGGCGGACAGGACCCGCTCGCGCACCGTCACGTCCTGCGTACGGAGGTTGAGGCCGAGCCGGGCCTCCGCGGGGATGATGTTGGGCCGCTGCCCGGCGTTGAACTGGCCGGTGGTGAGCACCACCGCATCCGACGCGGACACCTCCCGGGACACCACCGTCTGCAGCCGGGTCACGATGTACGCGGCCGTCACCACCGGATCGACGGTGGCCTCGGGCCGTGAGCCGTGGCCGCCGACGCCGTGCACCACGATCTCCAGGTTGTCGGCGGACGACATGATCAGCCCCGGCGTGTGGGAGACGAGCCCGGCGGGCCCGGGGGCGACATGCTGGCCGAAGACCGCGTCGGGGCGGGGGAAGCGCTCCTGCAGCCCGTCGGTGACCATGGCGTTCGCCCCGCCGCCCGCTTCCTCGGCGGGCTGCCCGATCACCACGAGGGTGCCCGACCAGGTCTCCCTGGCCGCCGCGAGGGTTTCGGCCGCGAACGTCAGCCAGGTGACGTGCATGTCGTGGCCGCAGGCGTGCATGACACCGTCGACGGTGGAGGCGTACGGAAGGCCCGTGGTCTCCGTGACGGGCAGCGCGTCCATGTCCCCGCGCAGCCACACCACGGGCCCGTCGCCGTTCTCCAGGACCCCCACGACGCCGGTGCCGCCCACCCCGGTGGTCACCGCGTACCCGGCGCCGCGAAGTCGTTCGGCGAGGATCCCGGCCGTGCGGTGCTCCTGGAAGGAGAGCTCGGGGTGGCGATGCAGGTCCTGGTAGTAGCCCTCGAGATCACTCGCCCTCAGCCCTGAGGTGATGTCCAGGGCCTGGCTCGCTGCGGTTGCTGCCTTGGGCATGAGGCTCCTCGCGTTTCGAGACGGTCGTCCTCACCCTCGCACAAGGCGCGCCGCCCGGCAGCAGCCGCTGCGGTGACCGGCTCAGCTCAGGGACTTCCAGAAGTCGTACCGGTGGTCCTCGGCGAAGTCCACCGGGCGGATGCCGCCGGGGCCCGAGGCGAGGGACTGCGTGTGCGGTTCGGCGGGGGTGGTGGGCTTCCAGTCGGCCTTGCCGGTGCGGGCGAAGTCCGTCCAGACGCGGATCATGGCGTCGGAGAGGTCCCGCTGGGCGGGGTCGAGCTTCTCGTAGTCGTCGATCTCGAAGAGGTAGGGCAGCTCGAAGAGGTGTCCGGCACCGGCAGGGAACCCGGGCTTCGGGTACATCGGGTCCGCGTACCAGGGAGTCTCCTTCTCGGCGAACTCGTAGGAGTACGTGGGTACGTGTCCGGCGAGGGCGCGGCCGGTGTCGAGGGAGGGCTTGGCGAACTGCGCGTCGGTGAGGGCGGCGGCGAGCGCCAGGGCGGGGGTGTCGTCGTGGGCGCTCACGGGGTAGCGCGCGGCTACGGTCGCGGCCTTCTCCTTGCCGAACTCCTCGTCCAGGCGGTCCCGGTAGTCGGCTGCGTCGATCGTCGCGTCCGGGTCGCCCGTGGTCTGCTTCTTGGCGAGCTCCATGCCGTAGACCATCGCCCGCATCTCGTCGTGGTTGATGCCCTGAAGGACCGGAACCTTGTTGAACCGGCCCGTGGCGAAAGCCTCTTCGGGAGCAAGCGGCAGCAACTTGCCGCCGTATACGGGGGAGTAGCCCGGGCCCTGCCCGAAGGGGTGGATCAGATCCTCGACGGGTGCCTTGCGCCAGTTCTTCACGCCGGGCATGTTCTCGATGTCGGCGGCCGTCTTCTCGCCCTGCCGCAGGGCAGCCGCGCGGCTGGTCTTTCCGGCGGTGCTCGCGCAGGGGCCGCTCTGCGAGATGACACGGTCGAAGAGGCCGGCGGACGAGGGGGCGACCAGGTGGGCGCAGGCGCTGTGGGAGCCTGCGGACTGGCCGAAGAGCGTGACGTTGTCGGGGTTGCCGCCGAAGGCTGAGGCGTTGTGCCGCACCCAGCGCAGGGCGGCCTGCTGGTCGAGGAAGCCGTAGTTGCCGGACTCGCCGCGCCGGGAGCCCTTCTCCAGGCCGGGGTGGGCGAGATAACCAAGTGCGCCGAGGCGGTAGTTGACGGTCACGACGATCACATCGCCCTGTGCGGCGAGCCGCTGGGCTCCGTGCATGGCGCCCTCGCCGTCGGTGTGGTCACCGCCGTGCAGATAGACCATGACGGGGCGGGGCTTGGTGGGTTCGGCGCGCGGGGTGGTGACGTTGACGAAGAGGCAGTCTTCGGTGTCGGACTTGGGCCCCGCGGGCGGGGTGAGGCCGGTCTGCGGGCAGGCGGAACGTGGCTCGGTGGCGTCTTTGATCCCCCGCCACTTCTTGGCGGGCGCGGTGGGCGCCCAGCGTCGCTCGCCGGTGGGCGGGGCGGCGTAGGGGATGCCTTCGAAGGTGCGCACGGTGTCGGTGACGGTGCCGCGTACGGAGCCCTTGTCGGTCCGCACCACAGAGGGGCCGGTGCCGTCCGTAGTGCCCGTGCCTGCGGTGGCCGTGCCCGCGCCGGCCGTGACCGTCAGGGCGGCCAAGGTTCCGGTGGCGAGTGTGACGGCGATGGCTGTGTGTGCTGTCCGCTTCAACATGTAGACGAGCGTATGGATTCGAAGATGCGGCGAGCAGCCGGACAGCCACCGCTCGCAGGGTGGTGCCAGCACCACCCCGCCCGCACGGAGACTCGGCAGCCTGCCGCCGGACGCCGGGGAGAGCCACCCGGAAGCACCCGCCGGATACTCGGGCGCTGATGGCCGCCTCTACCGGAGAATCAGGCAACTGACCTCCCATGCAGCAAAGTTGATGTATCCGAAGGCAGGCTCCAGTACGCTCCGTGCAACATTGACCACCCACCGCGCGGCGGTCACGTACGGCACGGGGGTGCGCCGGATGAGCCGGGAGCTGGGATTCGAGGGGCTCATCGAGGACGAAGGCTTCTTTCCCAGGCTCCTGGGCCGCAACGCCCGGGGCCGCGACGAGAAGCTTCTGTACGGGCCCGACCTGCCCGTCGTGCTGCTCACCGGCGGCCCCGGCATGGGCAAGCAGCGGCTCCTCGAACTGCTGCGGGACCAGTTCGGGCGGAAGGTTCCGGTGGCGTACGTGGACTGTGCGGACGCGCGGTACGCGGAAGAGGCCGCGAGGCGCGCCGGCTGCCGCTCGGAGGCCACGGAGACGATGTACGACATCGCGCTGCGGGTGAGCGAGTGGGAGGGGCCTGGCGGTGCGCTGCCCGCGCCGCGCTTCTTCGCCGGGATGGCGGCGGTCGCTGCGGGCGCGCGGCTGCGGCGCCGGGCGCTCGAGGAGGAACTGGCCCGCTACCGGGTCCTGTTGCAGCCACGCAGGGCGCTCGGCCGGTTCATGCGCAATGTGCTGACCGGCTATCTGTCCGCGCTCGCCGGAGTGGTCGCCCCCGCGGCGGCGCCGCTGGTGGGCGCCGCCCTCACGGAGTTCCTGGAGAAGTTGGCGAGCACCGGCGCCGAACCGGTGCGCGCCACCTACGGCGACTATCCCGGCGCCGCGGGCAGCGCCGGTACCGGGCTGCGGCTGCTCGCCCACGACTTCCAACAGGACGGCGACGAGCGGGAGTTCGCGGAGGGCTTCCTCTTCCGCGCCCTGCGCGAGGACTTGGACGCCGCCTACACCGGATTCGGCGCCGCACTCACCCGGGTCGGCCGCCCCGCCGTGCTGCTGCAACACGCCAACTGGCCGGTGGGACGCGGGCTCCTGACGGCGGCGCTCGCCGACCGGGCCCACGGCCACCGCGAGCGCACGGTGCTCGTGGCGAGCGAACGGGCGGCAGAACCGCTGTTCCTTGCCGACGAGCCGCGCACTGAGCAACTCGCGGGCTACCGGCCCGACCAGGAGGAGCCGCCCCCCTGGCAGCGGCTGCCCACGCGCGGCCGTCTCGGTCAGGGCGTACTGCTCCTCCACATGCCGCTGCTCACCACCGAGCACATCAACAAGGAACTGCAACGGCACACCGGCGGTGCACCGGAGGCGGCTCGGCTGCGCCGGGCGCAGAGCGCGGTGCACCGGCTCTCCGGCCGCCGCCCCCGGACCGTGCAGCGCCTCGTCGAGTCGGCCGGCGAGCTGCCGGAGCTGGACAATGACCGGGAACTCCTCGACCAGTCCGCGGTGCTCGACGGGGAGCCACTCGCCGTACGGGACGTCCTGCTCGCCGAGTTGGTGCTCGGACAGCTGCCCGAGCGGCTGCCCGTCGAGCACACCGACCGCTGGCTCGACCTGCTGACCCAGCTGTCGGTCGCGCACACCGGTGACTGCGCCCGTGCCCTGCTGCGCATACCGCAGCTGGAACAGACGGCGGGCGGGCTCACCGCGGACCAGGTGGGGGGATACCTCCTGGAGAGCGGCTGGCCCGCCTGCGAGCGGCACTTCATCGGCGACTTCGGCCTCCGGCAGCTCCTGATGAGCAGGCTGCACGGGCCGCCGGACGCGGGCGACGAATGGCGCCGCAACCACGGCCTGCTGCACGCGCACTACCGAAGACGGGCCGAGACCCCCGACCGCGCCTTCGGCACCACCGCGGCACACGGACTCAACCACGACCTGGTCGCCCATGGCCCCGAGCGCGCGGTGCGCCACCTCGCCGTCAAGTTCCCGGTGTACGGCGAGGGCGCCGAGGAGTGGTGCGACCAGCTGCTCGCGCTCGCCCAGGCCCCTTCACCCGGCGGCCACGACGAGCGGCACGCCCGTATGACCGTGGCCCGGATCGAGGGCACCAAGCTGGAGCGCCAGCTGGACGAACTGCTGCACGCCGTGTGGCTCTGCGAGGAGCGCACCAGGCCGCCGGACATCGCCGCGGCCGACCGGATGACGCACCTCATGCAGGAGCTGGCCCGGGAGTACGCGGAGGCCGCGCCCGTGCTCACCGCGCGGGCCGGACGCTGGGAGCGCCGCGCCCGCAACCGGCAGCCGCTGCAGTCCTGTTCCTGCACGGCCCACATCGGAGAGGGGAGCTGAGGGGATGTTCCAGACCGCCGCCGACTGGCTGCACGAGCACCTGTGGAACACGCTGCTGAAGAAGATCATCACGTGCGTCATCGCCGCCCTCCTCGCCGTGGGGGCGTACGGCCTCGTCTCGCGGCTCACCGAGCAGGCGGGCAGCTGCGCCGACGGCGTGACCAAGTCCGGCGGCGAGTGCGTCGGCGTCAACGGCTCCGGCTACGACTTCGGGGAGCCGCAGATCGCCCCGGTCGCGGCCCGGATCGCCGAGGAGAACCGCCGGATCGACAAGCAGCCGCATGTCACCGTGGCGATGATGCTGCCGCTGCAGCCGGAGTCGAAGGCCGAGCGGCAGCAGCTGCGCAGCGAACTGCAGGGCGCCTTCCTTGCGCAGTACCGTGCCAACCGGGAGCCGGGGAAGCCGGTGGTGCGTCTGGTGCTCGCCAACCCGGGCAAGGACTACCTCCGGCAGGACGAGGTGGTGCCGGAGCTGGTGCGGATGTCGCGCTCCGGGAGCGACAACCTCCGCGCCGTGACCGGGTTCAACCTTTCCCTGGACGCCACGAAGAAGGCGGTGCGCAGCCTCACCGAACAGCAGGTGCCGGTGCTCGTGGCGCGGGCGTCGGCGAGTTCACTCGCCAACGGGGAGAGCAAGGACGGGACGTACGACTTCAAGGGTCTCGCCCGGATCATCCCCACCAACGAACAACAGGCCAGGGCTCTTGCCGCCTACAACGGCAGCCGCAAGGACCGGCAGACCGTCCTGGTCCGCGACACCCGGCCCGACCCGTACGTCCGCTCGCTCGCCCGCGCCTTCCAGAAGCTGCCGGAGGACGGCCCGGCAGGACCCGACGACATGACCTTCACGTCCCCCGGAGTCGCCGACCCTGGCGACGTCGACAACCAGTTCAGACCGACGGTCAACACGATCTGCAACTCGGGCGCGGACACGGTCTACTTCGCGGGCCGCTCGACCCATCTGAGGCTGTTCCTCAAGAGCCTCGCCAAGGAGGCGTGCGCGGAGCGGAAGTTCACCGTGGTGTCCGGCTCGGACGCGGCCTCGCTGAACAACCGGATGACCGACGAGGACTGGGCCGAGCTCCGCGACGGCTCCGGCAAGCCGCGCTTGACCGTGCAGTACGCCGCGCCGGCCCACCCCGATGCCTGGAGCGCCGAGGTGAGCAAATGGCAGGCCGATGAGGAGAAGCGGACCGGAAAGAAGCCACCCGGGTCGAAGGCCCCAGGATCGCTGCGCGACCCGCTGGACGAGCTGGCGCGACTGGAGAAAACGGTGGCCGCGCTGAAGGCGGCGGGACGCGACATCGGCGACGTGGAACTGGGCGACTCCCGCACCATGATGGTGCACGACGGAGTACGCACCGCGGTCGAGGCGATCCGCGGCGCGAAGCCCACCGGGGAGGCGGCACCCTCCGCCGAGCAGGTGGGCAACCGCTGGGCCACGATGCAGTCGAAGAACCGCGTGAACGGCACCAGCGGCCGTATCTGCCTCACCAAAGCAGGCAACCCGTACGACAAGCCGCTCGCGGTCGTCGAGCTGAAACCGGGGACGAAGGCGGGCCCGGGCACGCTGGACTTCGTGGGCCTGGCCTGGCCGACCGGCAAGCGACAGCCGGAGGACTGTGTCGTACGGGGCGAGTAAGGGGGCAAGGGTGGCGCGGCGTCAGCGGATGACGTCGAAGACGTTCTTCTGAAGGCCGTTGGCGTACGCCTCGTGCTCGACGAGCTTCAGCTGCTGGGTGTCCTTGTCCGTGGCGCTGAACAGCCGCTTGCCCGCGCCGAGCAGCAGCGGGAAGACGAGCAGGTGGTAGCGGTCGATCAGCCCGGCGTCGGAGAGGTTCCGGTTCAGGGTGGCGCTGCCGTGCACGATGATCGGCCCTCCCTCGGTTTTCTTCAGCGTGGCCACCTCGTCGAGCGAGCGCAGGATCGTGGTCTCTCCCCAGTCCGACACCAGATCGCCCTCGGCGAGGCTGGTGGAGACGACGTACTTGGGCATCACCTTGTAGTCCGCGAACTCCTCCATGCCCGGCCAGACCGTGCTGAAGGCTTCATAACTGACCCGGCCCAACATCATCGCCGAGGCTTCCTGCTGCTCCCGGCCCTTGATCTCGAACGCCTCGGGGACGAACTCCACGTCCTTGAAGGTCCACCCGGAATTCCGGTAGCCGGGCTCGCCGCCCGGGGCCTCCACGACACCGTCGAGCGAGACGAAAGCGGTGCTGATCAACGTACGCATCTCAAGATCTCCTGGTGGGGTCGCCGATGGTTGCCGCTCCATCCTTGCGGCTACGGGGCTATTGACCGCGCTGCACGCGAGAACTAATCGGTGGCGTTCGGCGAGGGGAGACCGGCGGTGGGCGACGCCCACGGGGCGTGCAGCCGGAAGGGCTTGGTCATCCCGGAGTTTGGAAAGGCGTTGTCCGCTCCCGCCTGCTCGTTCTACCCTGGCGCCGAGGCCCGCCCCCAGCCCCCGGAACGGCCCGACCGCTCCGCTCGCGTTCCGGCGCCGAGCGGAAGGCATGTCGGTAACCCAGGCTGCCGGGTCCGTACCTCCTTGCAGCGGACGCACGGACACCGGCCGGTCCCGCCGGCTGTTGTATCAGGGGGCCATTCCCGCGGCCCCTCGGTCACCGGCCGGTGCGGACACCTGCTCCTGGGGCGCCAGGGGGAGCCTGCCCCCAGGAGCGCCGCGGCCGCCGCCGCCGAATTCGGCGGCGGCCGCAGGCTCCGACAGCACCGTCCACTACCCGGAGCCCACCCCCGCTTACCCGCCCTCCACGGCCCAACACCACGGTGGATGCACCTATATCGAGGGTGCGCGGGCCCTCGGTGATCCTGTCTCGGCGCCCCTCGACCCGTGCGGATCGTCTTCCCGCTGCCGCACGTGGAGTGAGCAGCGGATACGGTGCTCTGGTGACTGATGGGGAGGGGACGGTGCCCGGGACCGCGCTGCTGATTGCGGCGGCGCCGGTCGGCAAGGCCCGTATCGTGGATGCGGCTTCCGTGCTGCCCGTGCTTGCTGCGGTGTCGCCGGCGGTGCTCGCCGGGACCGCGACAGCGAGTGTGGTGGAGCTGGCGGACCCGCTGGATCCGCAGACAGTGCTCACCCGGCTGCGTGCTGCCGCGATGGCGCCGGGGCCTTTGACGGTGTATCTGGTCGGGCAGTTGCACCTCGATCGCCGTCAGCAACTGCAGCATGTGGCGCTTGCGCGGACCACGTCGGCGACGGTGCGCTACACCGGTTTCCCCTGGCACTGGATCGCCCAGGAGCTGCGCCTTCGCCCGCCGGGCAGCACGACCGTCATCGCCGATCTCCATGCCGATACGGACAGCTGGCAGCAGCTGTCGCAGCGTCCCCTGGACGTGGGGACGGGTGTGGCTCTGTACGGCCGGGTCGCTCCGCCGCCCGGTCGGCGTGCCATCGCGGTGCCTTCGTACATGAAGGCGCTTGCGACGGTTTTGCGCAGCGGGCACCGGCCGCCGCTGCCGGACCTGCATCAGCACGTCGTCGCCCAGGCGTTGGAGGAGGGTGCGACCGACATCGTGCTGTTCGCCGACCCTGCCGCCTCCTTCCCCGGCGGCGGTCCTGGAGCCGGCCTCGGGGGTGGCCCCGGCGGCGGCTTCGGAGGCGCGCGAAGCCGGGTGCCGGTACCCGCCCAACAGCAAGGCCCCACCCCTGACACACCACCTTCCGCGGCGCCGCGGGCCCCAGGTGCGGACCCGCACGCGGCGATCACCAAGGCCGTGGAGGCGGGACGGCACGGCGAGGCCGCGGCGATGGCGGCGGCGTGGGAGCAGGAGGCGCTGCGTACGTACGGGCCCTCCTCACCCGAGGTGGTGCACTGGATGGAGGTGCGCGGACATCTGGCGATCTTCGCCAAGGATCCGGCCCGCAGCTGCGAGATCTGGCTGGCCGTGGTCTCCGCCAGGCTCACGGCAGGCCAAGCCCTCGACGCCCCCGATGTCGAGGCCGCCGCGGACCTGGCCCACCACCAGTGGGAGCAGGTACGCGACCCGGGCACCGTCCGCGAACTCGGCCCGGCCCTCGTCGCGTTGCGGCGCCGCGTGCCGGGCCGCCAGCGCGGCACGGTGAACCTCGTTCAGCAGCGACTCGTGCAGTTCCACACGCAGGTCGGCTGAAGTCCGGTCCACGGCTCAGACGGCAGCCTCGTGGTGCGGCGAGCCGAACCACTTCGGCAACTGGCTCAACAGATCCTGCTGATCCTCACCGACCCACGCCACGTGACCGTCCGGCCGCAACAGCACGGCGGGCACGTCGAGTTCCTCGCTGACGTCGACGACGTGATCGATCCGGTCGGCCCACCCGGCGACCGAAAGCCTGCCGGTCTGGTCGAGCAGCAGTCCGCGGCCTTCGTGCATCAGCTCGTAGAGACGGCTCTGCTTCAGTTCCACGTCCCGCATCCGCAGCCCGAGCAGTTCGTGGCCCTCACCGAAGTCGTAGCGGACGTCGACCGCGGTGATCATTCCGGTCACGTAGCGGTTCACCTCCTCGAAGTCCATCAGCTTGGAGAACAGCTCCCGCAGCGCGGTCGCACCCGGGTCGGTCCCGAGCAGCGTGATCTGCGCGCGGGTGTTCTCGACGACACGGGCGCCCACCGGGTGCCGTTCGGCGTGGTAGGTGTCGAGCAGCCCATCGGGCGCCCAGCCGTCGACCGCGGCGGCCAGCTTCCAGCCGAGGTTGAACGCGTCCTGCACGCCGAGGTTGAGCCCCTGCCCGCCGGTCGGCGGGTGAATGTGCGCCGCGTCACCGGCCAGGAGCACCCGGCCGACCCGGTAGCGCTCCGCCTGCCGGCTGGCGTCGCCGAACCGGGAGAGCCAGCGCGGCGAGTGCACGCCGAAGTCGGTGCCCGCGTGGGCCCGCAGCTGCTGTTTGAAGTCGTCGAGGGTCGGCTCGGTGGCACGGTCCTCGCTCACCCCGTCGGCGGGTACGACAACGCGGTACAACCCGTTCTCGCTGGGGGCGACCCCGAACCGCAGCTGGGTCTTGCGGACTTCATCGACGACGGAGGCGATCGTCGCCGGATCCTCGGTCACCTCCATTTCACCGAGGAGCGTCTCGACCGTGGCGGGCTGGCCGGGGAAATCGACGCCGAGCAGCTTGCGCACGGTACTGCGGCCACCGTCGCACCCGACGAGATAGCGCGAGCGCAAGCGCGTGCCGTCCGCCAGCTCGACGGTCACTCCGGCCCCGTCCTTGGCACCGGCACCGGCACCGTCCCCGGCCCCGTCCTCGGTCTGGCTGAGACCGACCACTTCGCAGCCGCGCCGGACCTCCGCACGGAGCTCGACGGCGCGCTCGTTGAGCAGCCGCTCGGTGACCGGCTGCGGGGTGGCGACGCCGTACGGGTGAGCCGTGTCCAACCGGTCCGGCCACGCCTTCATGATGCCGCCGAAGAGACCGCCGACCTGGAACTTCTCGTTGACCGCGAGGAACCGGTCGAGGAGACCGCGCTGGTCCATCACCTCGACGCTGCGCGCGTGCAGGCCCTGCCCGCGGGACTGCTCGGTCGGCTTGGCCGACTTCTCGAGGACGACCACGTCCACGCCGTGCAGACGCAGCTCGCTCGCCAGCATCAAACCGGTCGGGCCGCCGCCGACCACGATCACATCAAACATGGAGACCCCCGTTCACGACGTTCGTGAAGTTGACTGCAACGTCGTCGATGACGTGCTGAAATCGCGAGAACAACACACGCACTTCGTGACTCTCATTTCCGTCGGCTCTGGCCTAGGCCGATGATTCTGCGGCAATACCGGGGTCTTGCCGCAAGGCCCCCCATGCGCTATATCTTGAGAGTGGCAGGGAGTACATACACTCCTTGCCATTGTTGTGTTCGGCCACGACTCGTTACGCGGAGTGGGCCCGTCGTGCAGGCGCTTCGGCCTCCCAGGCAAACCCGTCCGGGTCGGTGAAGGGCCCGTCGCCGCCGCCGATCATGAGCCGGTGAGATCCGGTGCCCTCGGGCGGGACACCCACATCCTTGGCAAGGGCCCGGTGCCGGTACAGCGCCAGCTTGAAGGGGCCCGGCCCACCCTCGAACTCGCAGTACACACGGCCGAAGCTCTTCGACACGGCGAGGCCCTGACCGACGTAGAACCGCTTGCTCGCGGTCATGTCCGCCACTCCCAGCAGGAGCACCATCTCGTCGATCTGCCGGGTGGCGGGGCCGGTGTCCTTCTTCGCCGATGTCGCCACCTTCCAGATCGCCCCGTCCGGGGCCTGTACGACACCGCCGTAGCCCCAGAGAGACTTCGCGGCGGGTTTCAGGGACGAGGCGCCGGCGTCGAGTGCGGTGTCGATGAGGCTGTTGACGTCGGCGGGCCGGGACACCGTGAGCGCCAGCGTGAACCCACGAAAGCCGGTGCTGGGTTCCTGAGGGGCCCGCAGACGTAGCTGCGTGTCCAGACCGAAGGCGGCGGAGTAGAAGCGGTGGGCGGCCGTGGTGTCGGCCACGTCGAGGGTGACGGATTCGATGAATGCCATGGCCAACACGCTAGTTACGGGGCGGCCACGGGCGCTTCTTCATTCCTGACCGGTATGCGCGACCGGTGTTCCCGCCCCGTATTCCTGACCGGGATACGATCAACTTCATGGGGCGCTCCATGCCGATAGAACCGTTGTCCGGGCCACTCGCCGATGGAGTGGTCGCCGTGAGGATGCGGCGGGAGTCGGATCTGCCTGCCATCGGGGCGGCGAGCCACGACCCCGAGACGCGTCGCTGGCTCGACGACGAACCCATGGACGAAGCGGCTCTCGGCACGAGCATGGCCACGGTCGAAGAAGCGTGGCGGAGCGGCCGGGCGGCCCCGCTGCTGATCGCGGACGTCACGACGGACGAGCCGGTCGGGATCATCAACCTGCAGTTCAGGGACGACGAGGTGGCAACCGTCGCCTACAGCGTCTTTCCCGCTCATCGCGGCAGGGGCATCGCCCCGCGGGCCGTGCGACTGCTCGCGGGGTGGGCCTTGAGCGACCTCGGACTGGCTCAACTCCTGCTTGAGGCCGCTGCGGAGAACACGTCATCGGTCCGGGTCGCCGAGAAGTGCGGGTTCCAGCGGATCGACGATCACGTCGGGCCGGGCGCGGCAGGCCTGCCCGTGACGGCTGTGTTCGCCTGCACGAAGGACTGATCCCGCAGAGACCTGCTCAGTGGCACCGTGTTCACCCCCTGTGTCCGTCGAGGAACTTCGATGGGCGGGGAGGCGTTGGCAGGTTGGCAGAAGGACGTGCGGAACGCGCACGGACGAAGCGAACAGGCAGCCGAGGTGGCACGGATGGCGATGTGGGACCGGATCAAGGACCAGGCCAAGGGACTGCAGCAGCAGCAGTCGCAGGGGACACGCAGCTCCGGTGGTCACGGACGGCCGGGGTCAGGATCCGGAGGGGGGTCGAAGGCGCAGCTCGTGGGCGTGCTCAAGTCCCAGCTCACCTCCCTCAAGACGGAGTTGAAGAGCGGCGCCTACCGTGACGCGAGCATGGCCATGTGCGCCCTGGTGGCGGCAGCCGACGGGTCGGTGGACCCGGCCGAGCGGCAGCACGTGGAGTCGCTGATCCTGCAGAACGACGTCCTGAAGAACTTCCCGCCGGACCAGCTGCGGCAGCGGTTCAACAAGCATGCCGACCAGTTGACGTTCAACTTCCAGCAGGGCAAGACCGAGGCCATGCAGGAGATCGCCAAGGCGGCGAAGAAGCCGATGGAGGCCAAGGCGGTCGTGCAGACGGGGTTCGTCGTCGCCGGTGCGGACGGGTACATCGCCCCGGCCGAGGAGCAGGTCCTGCGCGAGGCGTGCGCGGCGCTCGGCGTCTCCCCGCAGGAGTTCGGCCTCTGATCGAGGTTCGATGACCGCACATTGACCTGCGAAGTCGGGGCCCGCACTTCACGGTGCGGGCCCCAACTGCTGCTGTGCGGCTGCCCCAACGGGCGGCGGCGCTTCCCCTCTGCGCCCAACTGCCGTGACAGTCACGTAACTCACGGCGGCGAGGACCTCGAAACCGGCGGCCACCACGAGGGCTCCGGGAAGCGACCATGTGGCGATCGGGCCGCCGATACCCGCTCCGATCGCATAGCCGGTGATCTTCAGACTCGCGCCCGTGGTGAAGATCTGGCCGCGCAGCCGCGCGGGCGCCTCGCGATGACGCACGGCGAACAGTGCGGTCAACTGCGGTCCGGCGGCGGCTCCCGCGAGCGCCATGGCGATGAAGAGCGGGACCGGCGAGACCGTGGCGGCAAGGAGGAACGCGACGGCGAGCACCAGTGTGCTGCCGAGCACCGTCGTGTCGGGGAGCAGCACGTCGGGCCGCTTGGCCACCAGTACGTTCGCCCCGAGGGACGCGGCCGCGAGAGCGGCAAGAAGGAAGGTCCCGGCGTTCGTCGCCCCCAGCGCCTCTGCACCGAGGAGGGGGCTGCAGGTGACCAGCATGCCGACGCCGATGTACGAGATCACGGAGGCGACCGTGGCGCGGGCCAGGGACCTGGCGCGAACGATGGCGCGGAAGCCGGAGACCAGATCACCGGCAACCGAGGTCTCGCGGCGCCGCGATGAGGCGGTGGGGTCCGCGGGCAGCGTCCACGCGACCGGCAGAGCGAGCGCGATCAGCGCCACGGCCGCGACCACGCCGGTCTCGGCACCGGCGAGCACGGCGACCACACCGGCGAGGACCGGGCCCGCCAGGCTCGCGAAGTTGTAGGTCATCGCATCGAGCGCGGTGGCCCGCGGCAGCCCGGCAGGCTCGACGACCCGGGGGAGCTGTGAGGTCCAGCCGCCCGCCAGAGCGGGGCCGAGAAGCCCGCCGAGCACGGCCGTCGCGATGACGACGGGGAGGGGGAGGTGCCCCAGAATCAACAAGATCACTATGAGCGCTGCGGAGTAAGCAGCCAGGGCGCCGGCCAGTAATCGCCCCGGGGCCGCCGCCCTGTCGAGCAAAGCTCCGAACACGGGCCCGCCGACCGCAGCCGAAATCGTGATCCCTGACAGGAGCGCGGACCCCGCCGAGGCGGAATCGGTGGCTGCGATGCCCACCAGGAGCAGGGCCGGGCCCGACATCTCGTCGCCGACACGAGCGGCAGCGGCCCCGGTGACGTAGAGCGGCAGTCTGTAACGCATCAGCATAAGTTTTACGTTACGTCGTAACGTCACATGTTCATATACGCGTTACGCTCTCCATGTGCCCTCCCACCGCGCGCCCCAGAACACGCCCGAGAGCGGCGGAGACGCCAACGGCGACTGGTGCACCCGCCACTCCGTCCTGCGGACCGCTCAGCGCGCCGCCGCACTCGTCAATGTCCTGACGGCCGTCGAAAAGCCCGCGCCGGAGGATGTCGCAGCCGTGCTGCGCGAGTACGGCGAGACCGACCCGCTGGACGTGTCCCGCGACGACGTGAGACAGATGCGCGCTGTGGCGGATTCCCTCCGCGACGTATTCGCCTCCCCTGATGTCGACACGGCGGCCACCCGTCTGAACGGGCTCCTGGCCGGGGGATCCGGACCGGCCCGTCTCACCTCGCACGAGGGCCGCACTCCATGGCACATCCATCTCGACAGCGACGATGACGCACCGTGGGCAGAGTGGTTCCTTGCCTCCTCCTGCATGGCGATGACCGTCCTCGTCTGGGACCGGCAGCGGCCTCCCGGCGGAGTGTGTGCCGCGCGGCGCTGCACCAACGTCTTTGTCGCAGCTGGCGGACCGCCCCGCCGCTACTGCTCGGGTCGCTGCGCGACACGGGAGCGCGTGGCAAGCCACCGCCGCACCCGCCCGGCCCCGTAGAAGAGCCCGAAGAGCCCGAAGAGACCGAAGAGCCAGAAGAAGAGCCCGACGCGGGCCTTGTTTCCTTGCGACCTGACGACTAGTCATATGGCTAATCGAAATATGGGCGCACGAGAAACCCGTGTGCCCGGGGCTCAACCCCCTGGAGGCCACGTGAAGTTCTCCGTCATCTTCGAGGCGCAGCTCGCCGACCCCACCGTCGAGCGCGAGCATCAACTCATCCGCGACAGCGTCGAACAGGCCGTCCTGGCCGAGGACATGGGGTTCGACCGCGTCTGGGCGGTCGAGCACCACTCCCTCAAGTGGTACGCCCACATGAGCGCCCCGGAGATCTTCCTGACCTGGGTCGCCGCGCGCACGAGCACCATCCGCATCGGGCACGGCGTGGTCTGCATGCCGTTCCGCTTCAATCACCCGGCGCGGGTCGCCGAACGCGCCGCCATGCTCGATCTGCTGTCCGGGGGGCGGCTCGACCTCGGAGCAGGGCGTGGCGGGACGCTCCAGGAGACATCACTCTGCGGCGTCGACAAGGAACGTACGACTCAAGAGGTCGAGGAAGCGCTGCAGATCATCGGGAAGGCCTGGGAGGGCGAGGAGTTGGAGCATCATGGCGCGCTGCTCGACATCGACCCCCATCCGATCCTGCCCCGGCCGCACCAGACCCCGCACCCCCCGCTCTTCCTCGCCTGCAGCAGGACCGAGACCCTGACGCAGGCCGCCGAACTCGGCATCGGCGCACTGGTGATGGGCTTCGCGGGACCCGAGTCGATCGCCGGGATGCGTGCGGCGTACGACGCGGCGATCGCGGGCCGCAGCGGCGCGCGGTTCGTGTCCGGCGTCGTCAACGACCACTTCTCCGTGCTCTGCCCGACCATCGTGCTCGACGACCGGGAAGCGGCCAGGCGCGTGGGCATCCGAGGGCAGCGGTTCTTCGCGCAGTCCATCGGACACTGGTACGGAGGCGCCGGTATCCCCGACGAGGCCGTGGTCGAAGGGGCCGACGAGGCGGCGGCGATGCGTGAGGCCGCCGAGCAGGTCGTCGCGCGGCTGCACGAGCACGACATCCCCGTGCGGCCCACCTCCACGGCCACCTTCAACGCCGATCACGCCTATGGGACCGCCGACGACGCCATCGCTTACGTGGAACGGCTCCGTGACGCCGGGGCCGACGAGATCATGTGCCTCATCCAGATGGGCACCGTCCCGCAGGAGGCGTGCATGGAGACCCTGCGGCAGTGGGGCGAGAAGGTCATCCCGTACTTCCGCGCTCAGGAGTCGGGGTGATGAGGGCCGGCCCGGGCGGCGATCGCCTCGCCCCGGGCGCGCGGCCCCTCGTCGACGCGCTGAGCGCCGCCTTCCCCGACCTCGGCGGCACCGTCACCGACGCGGTCGAGGCCCGCCGCATCCTCGCCGCGGCCCCCACTTCGGGTAAGGCCGCGCCGCCCGTGGGGGCGGTCGAGGAGCGAACCATCCTCGGCCCCGCAGGAGCTCCCGACCTGCCCGTGCGCGTCTACCGCCCCGAGGGGCCCCGTAACCGCCCCCGCCCCACCGTCGTCTTCTTCCACGGCGGCGGCTACACCCTCTGCGACCTCGACACCCACGACGCCACGGCCCGCACCCTCTGCGCCGCGTCCGGCGCCGTCGTGGTCGCCTACCGCCTACCGCCTCGCGCCCGAGCACCGCTTCCCCGCGGCCACCGAGGACGCGTACGCGGCACTGTGCTGGGCCGCGGCCCAGGCCCGGGCGGGAGGGCTCGGCGGCGATCCGGGCGCCGTGGTGACGGCGGGGGACAGCAGTGGGGGTGGACTCGCCGCCGTCGCCGCTCTGATGGCGCGGGATCGCGCAGGGCCCGCCGTGGCGCTCCAGGTGCTGATCTATCCCGTGCTCGACGCGGGGCAGGGCAGCGACTCGTATACGTCGAACGCGACCGGCTACTTCCTCACCGCCGCGCACATGCGCTGGTTCTGGGAGCAGTATCTCGGCCCGGACGGCGACGGCACGCACCCCTACGCCTCACCTCTGCGCGCGGACGCCGCCGCGCTGCCGCCCGCGCACATCGTCACCGCGGGCTGCGATCCGCTGTGCGACGAGGGCGCGGAGTACGCGGTCAAACTGCGTCTGGCGGGGGCTGCGGTGACGCGGGGGCACTATCCGGAGATGTTCCACGGCTTCCTGGGTTTCCCGCAGTTCCTGAGCGATGCGCGGTCCGCGGTGGCAGATGTGGCAGAAGTAGTCGCATCGGCGGTACGCGGCAGGAAAATCAGCGGTGATGTTGGGGGTGTCACAGGATAATCTCCCGAGCCTCCCCTTGTGGGGAGAACCTCGCACGCATACGGTGTCCATACGCGAGGTTCTCCCGTGGAGGTTGACAAGTGACGGATATTCTTGTGCAGAGGGTTACGGAAGGTGCGGTTCCTCCCGCGAGCGGGGGTGCCCCCATGGGAAGGGTCGTGGAGCACCCGGCTTGGCCGATGCTCAAGGACGCCGTGGAAGAGATCCGCCCGTGGCAGTCCGCGGACGGTTCGATCGACTTCGACGCGGAGGGTGCCCCGGCGAAGTCCGTGGCCGAACTCGCCGTCGATCGCGCGCTGTCCGCGATCGACCAGCTCGCCCCGCTCCTGCCGCACGACGCCGCGTACCACCAGGCGCTCGGCGCGGACCTGCGTCGCTGGGTGGACGACGGATTCAAGGTGCCGGACTTCCTCGACTCGCTCCTTGCCTTCCAGCCCGCGGCGGACCGCGTGGACGGCCTGCAGCACCTCGTGGTCTTCCCGATGTACACGCAGAACGGCAATCCGGACCGCAATCTGGAAGCGGTCGTGCTGCGCATGGTCTGGCCCGAGTGGCTGGCCGACCTCGAGCGCACGCGTTACGACAACCCGCTGTTCTGCGGCATCACCTTCGAGGACTTCACCGCCGGGTACGACACGAACTCGGCCGTGCTCTTCCCGGAGACCATCGCCGTGCGCGAAGCCCCCGAGCGCTTCAGCTGGGGCGGCATCTTCTGCGACCGCGAGGCGGCCCGATTCCGCCGCGTCACCGAGGCGTCCGTCGACATCCTCGGGCTCGAACTCCCTGACGACATCCGCGAGATGATCGGCGACCAGGACCGCTGCCAGCAGGCGTTCGTCCTGTGGGACATGGTCCACGACCGCACCCACAGCCACGGCGACCTGCCGTTCGACCCCTTCATGATCAAGCAGCGCCAGCCGTTCTGGATGTACGGCCTCGAGGAGCTGCGCTGCGACCTCACCGCCTTCAAGGAGGCCGTGAAACTGGAGGCCGAGGGCGTCCCGCAGGCGCGTGACGTGCAGTACGCCGTCCTCTTCGACCGGATGTTCCGCTTCCCGGTCACGGGTGACCGCGTCAAGAACTACGACGGGCTCGGCGGCCAGCTGCTCTTCGCGTACCTCCACAAGCACGACGTCGTCCGCTGGACCGACAACAAGCTCAAGATCGACTGGGAGCGGGCGCCGCAGGTCACCAACCAGCTGTGCTCCGAGATCGAGGAGCTCTACCGCGCGGGCATCGACCGCCCCAAGCTCGTCCACTGGTTCGCCGCGTACGACCTGGTGTCCCAGTACCTCTCCCCGCACCCCGGATCGCGCTGGGCCAAGGGCCCGGACGCCCTGGATGTGCAGCTTCCGCCCCGGAAACTCGTCGACGACGTGCTTCCTGACGAGTTTCCGCTCAGCATGTTCTATGAGGCGCTCTCCAAGAAGCTCAAGCACGTGATCGCCTCAACCAAGGGGATCACCGCAGCGAGCGCCGAGCAGGTCGCAGCGTGAGCGGCCGCACCGAGGAGGCGAGGACGATGTCCGCACTTGATGGAGCTGTGGTCGCGGTCGCGGGGGCAGGCGGTCCTGCGGGCCGTGCCACGCTGCTGCGGCTCGCCGAGGCCGGAGCCACGGTCGTGGCGTCCGACGCCGACGTGGCGCGCCTCGCGGAGGCCGTGGACGCCGCGCGGTACGCGCACGGCGGGGCCACCGTCATAGGGGACACGGTCGACCTCCTCGACCTGGGCGCTGCCCGGGAGTGGGCCACCCGCACGGAGAAGGAGTTCGGGCGGATCGACGGCCTGGTCCACCTCGTCGGCGGCTGGCGCGGCAGTGCCACCTTCGCCGAGACCGACCTCGCCGACTGGGACCTGCTCGAAAAGCTCCTGATCCGTACGGTGCAGCACACATCGCTCGCCTTCCAGGAGGGCCTGCAGCGCAGCGACCGCGGTCGTTACCTCCTGATCAGCGCTGCCGGCGCATCGAAGCCGACGGCGGGCAACGCGGCGTACTCCGCGTCTAAGGCAGCGGCCGAGGCCTGGACCCTCGCCCTCGGTGACGCCTTCCGCAAGGCGGGGGGCGAGCAGGGCCTGACATCGGCGGCTGCGATCCTGGTGGTCAAGGCGCTGGTGCACGACGCGATGCGCGCGGAGCGGCCCAACGCGAAGTTCGCGGGCTTCACGGACGTCAAGGAGCTGGCCGAGGCCATCGCCGGAGTCTGGGAGCGGCCCGCAGGAGAAGTGAACGGAACCCGCCTGTGGCTGACCGAGAAGCGGTGAACGCCCGCGACACGCGTGCCAGTGAACCCGTGAACCCTCCGAAGACCGACGCGCGCCGCCACCACGACCCGGATGTACGGGGCTTCGCCAGCGACAACTACGCGGGCGCCCACCCGGAGGTGCTCGCCGCCATCGCCCTCGCCAACGGCGGTCACCAGATCGCGTACGGCGAGGACGACTACACGGCCAACCTCCAGCAGATCATCCGCGGTCACTTCGGCCCCACGGCCGAGGCGTTCCCGGTCTTCAACGGCACAGGGGCCAACGTCGTCGCGCTCCAGGCGATCACCGACCGCTGGGGCGCGGTGATCTGCGCCGAGTCCGCGCACATCCACGTCGACGAGGGCGGCGCCCCCGAGCGCATGGGCGGCCTCAAACTGCTCACGGTGCCCACGCCCGACGGGAAGCTCACGCCCGAGCTGATCGACAAGCAGGCGTTCGGCTGGGACGACGAGCACCGGGCGATGCCGCAGGTCGTCTCGATCGCGCAGAACACCGAACTGGGCACGCTCTACACGCCCGACGAGATCCGTGCCATCTGCGACCACGCGCACGGGCTCGACATGTTGGTGCACCTCGACGGCTCGCGCATATCGAACGCCGCCGCGTCGCTCGACGTCCCGATGCGGACCTTCACGAACGCGGTCGGTGTGGACATCCTGTCCCTGGGCGGCACGAAGAACGGCGCGCTCTTCGGAGAGGCCGTCGTCGTCCTCAACCAGGACGCCGTCAAGCACATGAAGCACCTGCGCAAGCTGTCCATGCAGCTCGCCTCCAAGATGCGCTTCGTGTCGGTGCAGTTGGAGGCCCTGCTCGCCAAGGATCTCTGGCTGCGCAACGCCCGGCACGCGAACGAGATGGCCCAGCGTCTCGCGGAGGGGGTGCGTGCCGTACACGGCGTGGAGATCCTCTACCCCGTGCAGGCCAACGCGGTCTTCGCGCGGCTGCCGCACGACGTGAGTGAGCGGCTGCAGAAGCTGTACCGCTTCTACTTCTGGGACGAGGCGGCGGGCGACGTCCGCTGGATGTGCGCGTTCGACACGCGCGAGGAGGACGTGGACGGGTTCGTGGCGGCGCTCAAGGAGGAGATGGCGCGCTAGCCAGCTGTCGCCCCCTGATTCCTGCATAGATATGCGGTCGACCGTAAAAGCATTGACGTGCGGTCGATCGCATTTCTATGCTCTCGTCGCATGCTGCTGATCCAGGAAACCCCTGACCTGTCCGCCTACTTGGCCGCTGACGAGGTCGTCGACCACCATCACCCGCTCGTCCGCGAGGCGGCGGCGCGCCTCGCCGCCGAGGCCGCTGATTCATACGCATACGCTCACGCGGCCTACGAGTTCGTACGGGACGCCATCCCGCACTCCGCCGACAGCGGTGACATGCGGGTGACCTGGCGCGCCTCTGACGTCCTTGAGCAGGGCACGGGCATCTGTCACGCCAAGGCCCACGCGCTGGCCGCACTGCTGCGGGCCGAGGACATCCCCACCGCGTTCTGCTATCAGCGCCTGACGCACGACGCGGGCACGGGGCACGTCGTGCACGGTCTCGTCGCCGTCCGCTTCCAGGGTGCCTGGCATCGGCAGGACTGTCGCGGGAACAAGCCCGGGGTCGATGCCCGGTTCTCCCTCGGTGGTGAGCGGCTCGCCTTCGTGCCGGATGGTGAGTCCAGTGAGGTGGACTATCCGGTACTCTATGCTGCACCGCACTCGGCGGTTCTGCGCGCCCTGAAAGACGCCCCGGACCGGCCGTACCTGTGGGAGCACCTTCCTGACGCACTCTGAACCGCGACACACCGTGAACCGCCTTACCCCGAACGCGAGGCAGACGATGACCTTCCAGATCACCGTGACCGACGACGTGCGCGCCCTCGCGCCCGGCTTCACCCACGTCGCCATCGAGGCCTACGGGCTCGTCAACGGACCCAGCACCGACGAGACGTCGGTGCTCCTCGACGAGGCCGCGCGCCGCCTCACCGAGCGGCTCAAAGGCCGCGCCCCGCACGAGGACCCGCACATGGTGGCCTGGCGCGCGGCATACACCGCCTTCGGCGCGAAGCCGTCCCGTACACGCAACTCCGCCGAGGCGCTGTCCAAGCGCGCCCTCGCCGACGGCGGCCTGCCGCGCATCAACACCCTCGTCGACGTCTACAACGCGATCAGCGTCGCCCACCTGATCCCGGTCGGCGGCGAGGACCTGGACCACATCAAGGGCGGCATGCGCCTGGTGCGGGCCACCGGCACCGAGGCCTTCGTCACCATGGCCGGGGGCGAGCAGGCCGTCGAGCGCCCCGACGCGGGCGAGGTCGTCTGGTGCGACGACGAGGGCGTCACCTGCCGCCGCTGGAACTGGCGCCAGGGGCCGCGCACCCGCCTCACTGAGGAGTCGGTCAACGCCATCTTCCTGCTGGAGGGGATGGGGCCTGACTCCGGGGTCGAGGCCGCGGGCGCGGAACTGGCCGAGCTGCTCGAAAAGTTCAGCCCCGGCGCGCGACTCACGGTCCACGCGCCGGAGCGGGCATCGTCCGAGCGCCCGCAGTAAACGCCCGCAGTAAGCGCCCGGGGTAATCGATTCAGCTCGCCTCGGCGGCCTTCACCTCGGCCGGAGTCGGCGCGGTGCCGCCGAGGTGCGCCGGCATCCACCAGGTGTCGTCCGGGCCCTTGGGGCGTACGGGATAGGCGCGCTGCGCGGCTTCGAGGAGCTCCTGGCAGCGCTCGCGAAGGCGGCGGGTGATCGCGCCCGCGAACTGGTCCTTCGGAGCCTCCATCGGCTCGCCGACCCGGATCGTGATCGGGATGTGGCTGCGCTTGAAGTTGCGCGGCTGCCCCTTGGTCCACAGCCGCTGGGTGCCCCACAGCGCCATCGGGATCAGCGGGACCCCGGCCTCCTGGGCCATACGCGCGGCGCCCGACTTGAAGCTCTTCAGCGTGAACGACGGGGAGATCGTCGCCTCGGGGAAGACACCGATGATCTCCCCGGAGCGCAGCGAGTCGAGTGCGTGCTGATAGGCCGTCTCGCCCTGCTTGCGGTCCACGGGGATGTGCTTCATCCCGCGCATCAGCGGGCCGCCGATCCTGTGCCGGAACACCGACTCCTTGGCCATGAAGCGCACGAGCCGCTTCTGCGGCAGCGCCGCGAGGCCGTCGAAGATGAAGTCGAGGTAACTGATGTGGTTGCTGACCAACACCGCACCGCCGGTGAGCGGGATGTTCTCAGACCCCTTGCAGTCGATCTTCAGGTCCCATGCCCTGAACAGCGTTTTCGCGGCACCGATGACCGGACGGTAGACAAGCTCTGCCATGGGTGGGGAGGGCCCTTCGTGTCTGCCTTGGGAGGGGGCTCCCGGCGGGAAGTTACGCAGCCGTAGGTTTTTCGGCGTTGCGCAGATCGTGCCCCAAGAACGGACGGCTGACCACCCATCGTGCCCCGCGGGCGCGAGATTCTCGTCACGTTGGGAATGTTCGCGGGCGCGCCGACGCTGAAGACGGGGACGGTCGGATCATGACGCAGGGGCGGGAGGCTGACGTGCACAAACGTGATGCGGGGGACCGGCGCGACGTGCCGGGGCCGGGCGCGTGGACGGGGTACGAACTGGGGGACCGGGCCACGCTCGTGCAGTTTTCCAGCGCCTTCTGCCAGCCCTGCCGGGCCACCCGCCGCGTCCTCGCGGACGTGGCCGAAATGGTGCCCGGCGTCTGCCATGTGGAGATCGACGCCGAGGCGGAACTCGATCTCGTACGAGAACTGCGCATCCTCAAGACGCCGACAGTGCTGGTCCTCGACGCGGACGGAGAGGTCGTGCAGCGCGCGACCGGGCAGCCGCGCAGGGTCGATGTGATCGCCGCCATCGGCAAGGCCGTGTGAGGTGCGGCGTGAGGGGGGATGAGATCGCGATGACACAGGTCCAGGGCTTGCGGAGCCGTCTTCCACATCGCGGAACGGACTTGACTGCACCCGCCACCTATCGCCAGCCTTCTCCCATGCCTTCGGAACTCCTTCTCGTCGAGCGTGTCCACGTGGACCTCGCCCGTCATGCAAGTGCGCGCTGTCCGGGCTGCTGAGCAGCCACGGAACCGCTCGTACCTCCTGCAGAAGGACAAGTCCATGACGGCCACGCCCGATCTCCGCACTCCCCACATCGCCTCCCCCGACCTCCTGCGCTCCGTTTTCCGGCAGCACGCGGCAGGGGTCGCCGTGATCACCGCTCAGGGCCCCGCCGGGCCCGTCGGCTTCACCGCCACCTCGCTCGTCTCGGTCTCCGCCGAGCCGCCGATGCTCTCGTTCGGCATCGGTACGGGGGCGTCCAGCTGGCCCGCGGTCTCGGAGGCGGAGTACGTGGGCGTCCACATACTCGGCGAGCATCAGCTCGACCTCGCCACGACCTTCGCGCGCAGCGGCGCCGACCGCTTCGGCGCGGGCACGCGTTGGTACGAGGGGCCCGAGGGCGTCCCCGTGCTCGACGGCACGCTGGCCTGGCTCGTCTGCAAGGTCGCGGCGCGGGTGCCCGCCGGTGACCACCGCATCGTCCTCGCGGAGGCCGTACTCGGCGATCCCGCCGGTGCGGGTCGGCCCCTGCTCTACCACCAAGGGCGCTTCAACGCGCTGCGCGACTGAAAGTTCCCGGATGACCCTTCCCGCGCCCGATTGCAGAGCGTTGGGAAGGTCACAGTTCAAAGCGCTTGCTTAGTGGGAATGTACTGGGTGTACTGGCGAGTAATATTCTGGTCGGAGCGCGGGCCGCCCCGACCGGGATCCGCCCCTTCAGGCGCCTATGCTGCCTGCAAGAAGGCAGTGGCCAGAGCAAGGCAGCAGCCCAGTAAAGACGATGCAGTAGGAGAGCCGGCGTGAGCTTGAGGATCGTTGTCACCGTGAAGTACGTGCCCGACGCCACCGGCGACCGGCACTTCGCCGATGACCTGACCGTCGACCGGGATGACGTCGATGGCCTGCTGTCGGAGCTGGACGAGTACGCGGTCGAGCAGGCGTTGCAGATCGCGGACGAGGCGGACGACGCGGAGATCACCGTGTTGACGGTGGGTCCCGAGGACGCCAAGGACGCGTTGCGCAAGGCGCTGTCGATGGGTGCGGACAAGGCCATCCATGTGGAGGACGACGACCTGCACGGCAGCGACATCATCGGCACCTCGCTGGTGCTTGCCAAGGCGATCGAGAAGGCCGGCTACGACCTGGTGATCTCCGGTATGGCCTCCACGGACGGCACCGCGGGTGTGGTTCCGGCGCTGCTCGCCGAGCGCCTGGGCGTGCCGCAGGTGACGCTGCTCTCCGAGGTCGCGGTCGCCGATGGTGTGGTGACCGGGCGCCGGGACGGTGACTCGGCCAGTGAGCAGCTGCAGGCCTCGCTGCCCGCGGTGGTGTCGGTGACCGACCAGTCGGGTGAGGCGCGCTACCCCTCGTTCAAGGGGATCATGGCGGCGAAGAAGAAGCCGGTGCAGGCCTGGGACCTCTCGGACCTGGAGTTGGAGGCCGAGCAGGTGGGCCTGGAGGGTGCCTGGACGAAGGTCGAGTCGGCGACCGAGCGTCCCGCGCGCACCGCGGGCACGATCGTCAAGGACGAGGGCGAGGGCGGCAAGCAGCTCGCCGAGTTCCTCGCGGGCCAGAAGTTCATCTAGTCCCTGATTCGCTGACACGTCGAGGAAATTGGAAGAGTCATGGCTGAAGTTCTTGTCTATGTCGACCACGTGGACGGTGCCGTCCGCAAGCCCACCCTGGAGCTGCTGACGCTGGCCCGCCGGGTCGGCGAGCCCGTCGCCCTGGCCCTGGGCGCCGGTGCCGCGGAGACCGCGCCGGTGCTGGCCGAGCACGGTGCCGTCAAGGTCCTGACCGCCGATGCCCCGGAGTTCGCCGACTACCTGGTCGTGCCGAAGGTGGACGCCCTGCAGGCCGCCTTTGAGGCCGTCTCCCCGGCCGCCGTCCTGGTGCCCTCCTCCGCGGAGGGCAAGGAGATCGCCGCCCGCCTCGCGGTGCGTATCGGCTCGGGCATCATCACCGACGCCACCGACCTGGAGGCCGGTGACGAGGGCGTGGTGGCCACGCAGTCCGCGTTCGCCGCGTCGTACTCCACCAAGTCCCGTATCTCCAAGGGCACCCCGGTCATCACCGTCAAGCCCAACAGTGCCGCGGTGGAGGCCGCCCCGGCCGCCGGCACGGTCGAGGCCCTGTCGGTGTCCTTCTCCGCGCAGGCGACCGGCACCAAGGTCGTCTCGCGTACCCCGCGCGAGTCCACCGGGCGTCCGGAGCTGACCGAGGCGGCCATCGTGGTCTCCGGCGGCCGTGGCGTGAACGGGGCGGAGAACTTCCACCTCATCGAGTCCCTGGCCGACTCCCTTGGCGCGGCCGTGGGTGCCTCGCGCGCCGCGGTGGACGCGGGCTGGTACCCGCACTCCAACCAGGTCGGCCAGACCGGCAAGTCCGTCTCCCCGCAGCTGTACATCGCCTCGGGCATCTCGGGTGCGATCCAGCACCGGGCGGGCATGCAGACCTCCAAGACCATCGTGGCGATCAACAAGGACGCCGAGGCCCCGATCTTCGACCTGGTCGACTACGGCGTCGTCGGCGACCTCTTCGACGTCGTCCCCGCCCTCACCGAAGAGGTCAACACCCGCAAGGGCTGAGCGCAGCATGTCCGCCTCCTGACGGCCGCTCACCGCGCCCGTCGGAGGGCGGCGGTGAGGTCGTCGAGGTGCTGTGCGACCGGACCCAGCGTGAGCAGACCACTGCCCGCCCCCGCCAACTCCCCTGTGGCGGGGGCCAGTTCTGCGTGGGCGCGCTCCATCGTCTCCCGGTCGTCGACGGCGATCGCCGCTCGCCCGACCAGACACCACAGGGCTTCGAGCAGTAGATCGCGGGGCGGGTCCGGGAGGCGACGCACGGTCCGCGCGTCTGATCGGGGCGGTCAAGGAGTGCTTGTCGCGGGCGTGAGGTCACTTGCCTCATCGATCGTGCAAAACCGGTCAATATCCGGTAAGCCGTATATATGGATTTACGCATTCCTGTATCGCTTGCGCGAATGACCAGGTGCGTATGCTCGCCGCAGATTTCTGTTCGCGGATTTCTGTTATCTCCGTGCGCTCACGCGATCTCCCAGGTGTAAGGCCACAACGTGCCGACGAAGAAAGCGAGTGAGGCAGTCCATGATCGGTGAACACGATCCTCTGGTGACGGCGGCGCAGACCGGGGACCAGCAGGCGCAGGACGACCTGGTGGCCGGATACCTGCCGCTGGTCTACAACATCGTCG